>DATDOQ010000084.1:0-2033 GCA_035293205.1 Bacteroidia bacterium | reverse complement strand
CAGTTGAAATACAACCTGGTAATGACGGGCATCACTTTTGAACCAGGCGATGGCCGGCTGCAATGGTTGAATCAGGCTGGCGAGAAAGGATTGTCGGAAAGCGGCTAAAACGTACTGCATGGATGATCTTTTTAAAGAATTCACCCATAGGATGCAGCAATTTCCAGGATTCCATAAAAGATTGAAAAAATTTCCCTCCAACCCTAACTGCGGCTGGCAGGCAAGAAGTAATCTGTGTTAATCTGTGTAATCTGTGGCTGTAATCCGCGTTAATAATCCGCGTAATCCGTGGCTGTTAATCCACCCCCGTTACCAGCACTTTTTTCACCCGGTAGCCGTCAGCGCAAAATATATTCAGGTAATAAATTCCAACCGGGTAATTTTTCATGTTGATCTGGAACTGGATGCGATCAACGGTAGGAAAAACATCGGAGTAAAATATTCTTCCGAACCGGTCCATGATCTGTACATACATATCGCCCTGCACTTTCAGGATCGCGTCAATGAAAATAAAATCATAAGGCGGGTTGGGATAAAAATCGTAATCAATGGCGTCGCAGATACCATAATACCATGCGTTGTTTAAAATGCCGTGACTCCTTGCAAAACAATCATTCTTATAGGTATAACCATCACATGCGCAGACAGGATCAAAAGTTGGCGGACAGGAAGTGGTCTGTGCGGCCACGCTGTCGATGCATTGGCAAGGCAACTCAATATTCAGCAACAAGCACAACAAAAGCGGGAACAGCGCCGTTCTTAACATTACATAAAGATAGCATAAAGAAAAACCGGCTGATCCGTCCATTTCCCATTGATGTTCAAAATCCGTGATGTCCTCTTCCTGTTGCCGGTCATTCTCGCTTCGTGCGGCGGAACATCCACGCGCCACGATCCCTTCGCCGACAAGCTGAATATTTTACCGGAAGCAGAGGTGGAATCCATTTATCTGGGCATCTGCGCCAGGCTCGACAAAAAAAGAGACGCATTGCAGCAACAATGGAAAAATGCAGGCATGAATGGAGCAAAAAGAAAAATCGTACTCGACAGCACAAGAAAACTATTGTTCAACACTTTATGCGACAGTCTTTTCGTTTGCTGGTATGGCACTCCATGGGACTTTAACGGTACCAGTCATTGTCCGCGGAAAGGACAAATTGCCTGCGGTTATTTTGTTACCACAGTTCTCGAACAGGCCGGGTTCCGCATAGAACGTACCTGGCTGGCGCAGCAAGCTTCGGGTGTCATGATCAGGCATCTTTGCGCCTCAACAAAAATCAAAACCATCACAAACAATCAAACAAAAAAGCTCGTGCAGTATATCCAATCGCGCCCTGATGGAATTTTTGTAATTGGACTTGATAATCACACCGGGTTTATCATCAAACAGAAGGGGTCGCTCGATTTCGTTGACGCCGGGGTGTGGCCACACGGAAAAGTTGCCCGGGAACCGCTAAACGAATCACAGGTGGTGAATGATAGCAAATTTTATGTAGCGGGCGAATTATTATACAGCAATGAAACGCTGATCGCATGGCTCCAGAACAAGCCCGTTGGCAAGAATTCAACAAAAGGCGAATAATTTCAGGTGAAAATCTAGCTGTTGTGCCAGTAAGAATAATTGTTATTACTATCCACAATAATCTCTTTGCGGTGGTAAAACCTGAACGAATTAAATACGAATGCCCGCTAACAGCATATCATCCGTTTGCGCGAATCCTTTCATCCATTCCCCAATGATTTTTTCGGCCTTGTCCTGCTGCTGTTCCATCGCAACCGGGTGCAGACTGGCAATCATTGCTTTTACCTGTTCCCGCCGGAATTTTTTTCCATCCTTTCCGCCAAACTGGTCGGCAATGCCATCACTGCAGAGGTAAAACGCATCACCAGGACGCAAGTGAAAGGCGTGCGTTTTTGGAGGTTCTTTAATATGTGGCTGAATGGAACCTACCGTGCATTTCGCGGGCTTAATTTCTTCCAGTTTCCCATCCCTGACCAGGTATAGCGGTGCGCCGGCCCCCGCGTACTCCAAC
>DATDOQ010000083.1:0-5427 GCA_035293205.1 Bacteroidia bacterium | reverse complement strand
ATCGAATGCAGGATCAATGCGGAAGATCCTTTCAACGGATTCCGTCCTTCACCGGGGAAGATCACGGTTCTCCACACACCGGGCGGTCATGGCGTACGAGTTGATTCACATATTTATGCCGGTTACACCATTCCGCCCAATTACGATTCGATGATCGCCAAGCTGATCACCATGGCGCAGACGCGTGAGGAGGCGATCGCTAAAATGCATCGCGCGCTAAGCGAATTTGTAATAGAAGGCGTGAAAACAACGATTCCTTTTCATCTGCGCCTGATGAATGACGAGAATTTTATCAAAGGAAATTATACGACAAAGTTTTTGGATACCTTCGACCTGAGTGAATAACGCGCATAAAACCGGAAATCCCGTCCTTAAGCTTTTGTTTGCGACTTTCATTTTGTTGCTGGTTCAATGTGAAAAGCCGGCAGTGATCCCGACTATTTTCGTAGAGAAAGTCTATACAGCCGGTACACATCTCAGCAGCGTGTTTTTTATTGATGCGACATCCGGTTTTGCCGGGGGGAACGACGGAATACTGCTGGTGACAACCGACGGTGGCATTTCCTGGCAGCAGGCGTCTCTTCAGGCCGGGGAAGATTGCGACTTTAACTGCATTGCTTTTCCGACGCGCGATACCGGTTTCGCTTCAGGAATGGAAAATAACAACAGCATAAACTCCGGACCCGCAATTTACCGTACGTATAATGGAGGGCAATCCTGGCAATTTATAGGCGGCCCCTTCGACATGCGCTTCACCGCTTTCCCCACAAAGCTGATTGGCTACATGGATTCCTATGGCAATGGTATTGAAAAAACCACTGACGGCGGACAATCCTGGAATACATTATCCGGTTCGCCTCCTTCCTCATTCGGTTATTCGGGTTTGTATTTTGCGACAAAAGACCTTGGTTTTCTTGGCACATCATCCTACCCTTACAGGACCACCAATGGAGGAACAAGCTGGAGCATATTATCATTGCCTTCATTCGAGTATGAGTTTAACGGACCAACCGATTATGATTTCAGTGACGCGCTGCATGGAGTGGCGGTCTTTTCCCGGGGGGATATTGATGTTACGGCAGATGGGGGTTCCACGTGGACAAATGTTTTTGACGCAATGAACGATCATTATTATCCGTTGAACGCTGTCGCTACGCCGTCATCGGACTTTATGATCGCGGGTGGAATCAACTATCTCGCGGCTTCAGCCAATGGCGTTGATTGGGAGCAATACTATCAGCAGGATGGAACCAGCTTCCCGGGTGAAGTAAGCGACATTCATTTTTACGATTCACAAAACGGTTACGCGGTCACAAGGGAAGGATCGATCTACCGGTTAAAACGAGGAAATTGAAAAAGGATGCCTTGTGGATTTTTATTTTCTGCCTGTTATCCAGTGGAGGCGCGCATGCTCAATCGCTGGAGTGGGGCGGCGGTTTCCAGGTTTATTTTATGCCGGGCACTGTGCTGGAAACAAATCAGCTGAGTAGTTACAATGGACCTGAAACGAGCGCGGAAAAGGTTTTTGCAATTCTCCCGACAATTGGCGCCAGCCTTTCCGCCAACTTCCCGGTGCTGGAACGACAGGGATTTTCATTTGGAATTGCGCCCGGCTATACAGTTAACGGAATGATCCGCAGCGGTGGTTTTTTTGTCGGTGGCCGGGGAGATGCCATGTTGACCTGGCGAAAAGGATCCTTTGCATCCTATTCTAACTTTCGGGAAGATGAACGTTTTTTAGGCATCGGTGCCGGATATTCGTTTTATTCCGTTTTAAATATCACGGAACTTTATTCAGACAAGATTTTCTTTGCGCGTCCGGCCGCATTCATCGAAACAGGCATAGATCATCACAAGATCAAACTCTTCGTGCAGCTATTACCATATAAATCAATTTATCCGTCCTACACCGGCGGAATTCCGAAAATCACCTACTGGCAGTTCGGGTTTACCTGGGAGAAGTATCTATACTTTTTAGACAGGTAATTATTCAGCAAGCTTATCAAACCAGCTATCCAGCAATGTTCAACCGGTTGCGATTTTTAATTCCATTGTTGTTCGGTGCAAATATTCTTCAAGCGCAGGATCCCGTTTTCTCTGGCAGCGGCATAGCGCCCATGGTCACCAATCCGGCTTTTGCAGGAACCTGGGCTTCGGGGCGGGCACAGATAAGCTCGCGATTGCAATGGATGAAGCTTCCCGGGAATTACCAGACTTACCACGCTTCATACGATCAGTATTTCCGCGTCGGCGCGATTGGCGCCTCGTACACATTGGACCGCAAGGCCGGCGGATTATTTACTGGCCAGCGGGCTGAACTTTATTATGCCGCGCCATTCGGACTGTTTAAAAAAGAAGCTCGCCCGCGGGTTGTCGTGCAGCCGGGAATTGGTCTCGCCTATGCAACTCTTAAACTCGATGACAGCAGGCTCAGCTTCGGTGATATGATGGATCCCCGGCGAGGACTGACATATTCCTCTGCTGAATATTTCGCAACCCCAATCCTGCACAATTTCGATCTGGCTGCCGGCATGCTGGTTTATTCAAAAAGATTTGTCGCAGGTTTTTCAGCATTCCACCTTACGCGACCCAATGTGAGTTTTTATGGAACTTCACGTCTTGACATCCGTTATGTAGCGCACGCGGCTGGAATCATTGGTGATCTTGAAAATGATAGCAGCATTCGATTGGTTCCTTCAGTCACTATGCACAGCCAGGGTTCTGCGACGAATTACATGGCAAACCTGATGGCGAGCTGGACAAACTTTGCAGTGGGCATTGGCTATCGTTCCGGAGACGCCATTCTTTTTAGCGGAGCTGCCGGGTATCGGATGTTCCGCCTGCAATACACCTATGATCTGACAATTTCGAAGTTATCTGGACAAACCGGTGGTTCGCATGAATTTTGCCTCACGTATAGGTTCATGGATGAAAAGTGGAAAGACCGGCTAAACCTGCGTCACATGCTCTTGTGATCATCTCGCCAGGTAAACACCGATCACATAATCGTGCGCGTTTCCCATATTATCAACGATGGAAACTTCCACCTGGTATAGATCCTGGGGTGCCGGGGTATTGCCCTGATTACCATTCCAACCATAGGATACGTTATTCGTTTTAAAAACCTGATTGCCGTACCGGTTATAAATAGTCATGTTGAAATGATCATTATCAATGCCGTTAGCCAAAACAAGCAGCTCATCATTAACTCCATCGCCATTCGGTGTAAATCCATTTGGCGCAAAAAAAGCATAAATGTTATAGCCTGGAATTGTGTCAGGTATTACATCCCTGTAATATTCGATCTGCCCGTCGAATGAAACATACTCAGCTTTCCTGCAGGATACACAGGCTATCAGAGCGAGAAGAAGGAAATATCTCATTATTGCTATAGCTCAATTTCACTTTCCACAATAAAAGCTGTGGGGAAATCCGCTTTGATGGTTTTCAGGAATGCATAGGCATCCAGCCGTGTGCGGAAATTCCCCACCCGTATCTTGAAATTTGGAACTTCATAAATCTCATACGCGTGCGCCTCTTTTCCAAACAAGGTCAAAAATCGCACTTTGACATCTTTTGCTTTTGATTTATCCCCCCCAAAATAGATCTGTACGCGGTAACCTTTGTCCTTTTTTTTCGCATTGATCTGCGAGTGCTTGTCAACCAGCGTCTTCAGCTTCGGATCGGCTGTTACGCCTTTCTGCAGTGAATCAGCCGGTGTTTGAGCATCTAGTAAATCGGTTCCCGAAAGAAAAAATATAAGGGATGCGATGAGGATCTTCATCGGTTCAAATGTAACTATTTGGGAGTTGAGTTGGTTGGGTGGTTGGGTGGTTAGTTGGTTAAGTAGTTAGTTGCTTAAGTGGTTAATTCTCCTGATAAACTCGACAATTCTTTCCCCAATTACTCAACCAACTCAACCAACTCAACCAACCATTTAACCACTCGGGTCTTAACAATTATTTAGAATCAATATAAATTAAAAACCCTGTATTTTTTTTCATAAACGCGCGAATCTTGGAATTAGGTTTCTCCTAAATTTGCCACGCCTTAACATGTAAGGTATTCCGAGTAAAACGCCAACGCCAAAATTCTCTGTATGAACAGCCTCCGGCAAAACGAACGAAGCTCCCGCTTTGTCGTTCTCTGTACCCTGGCAATCACCCTTTTCTTTGGTTTTTCCGCTTATGCACAGGACACCACCAAAGCTGCCGGCGGCGTAGCAATTGACGGACAGGCACTTTTCAAAGTCAAATGCGCTTCCTGCCATGGCGTGGGGGATAAAAAATTAATCGGTCCCGGACTTGGTGGGGTTCTCAGCCGAATTCCCTCCGGCACTTGGAAATACGAATGGGTGCATAATTCATCGGCGATGATCGCGAAAGGTGATCCATATGCCGTCAAAATCTTTAAAGAGTTTAATAATTCAATTATGACGGCTTTCCCAGAGCTGTCAAATGATGAAATTGACGCTATTCTCAATTGGGTCGATGCGTATGTTCCACCGAAACCGGTGGTTGCTGCGGGGGGAGAAACAGTTGGTGAAGAAGATATTTACAAAGAGCCGTCCACTTTCATGTGGATGCTTATCCTCACTTTCCTGATCGTGATGATCGCCATTCTTCGTTATACGAAGATCAACCTGCGCAACGCGGTGAATGAAAAAGAAGGTCTGCCCGAAGAACCCACCCTTCCTTTCCTCGAAGCTTCGCGTGTGTGGATGAACAATAATAAAAAATTAGTGGCGCTTATTGGTGTATTCCTGTTTTGTGTGCTTACCGTAAAAGGCTGGTACCTGCTCAAGGGCATCGGTGTTTATGCCGAAGAAGTGAAACCGAACAAGTGGGAAGGTTATCATCCCGTGCAACCGATCAATTTCTCCCATAAAATTCACGCAGGTGATAATGGCATCCAGTGCCAGTATTGCCACAATACCGTGGAGAAATCCAAAATCGCCAGCATTCCTTCTGCGAATGTCTGCATGAATTGTCACCGTGTAATCAGCGAAACAACAACTCCCGGTTCGAAAGAAGAGATCGCGAAAATTTACAAGGCTATTGGCTGGGACGGATCGAAGTACACCGGCGAAGAACACCCGATCCAGTGGGTGAAAGTGCATAATCTTCCGAACCATGTTTTCTTCAGTCACCAGCAGCACGTCGTTGTTGGTAAAGTTGCCTGTGATATGTGCCACGGCGATGTGAAAACAATGACAACGGTAGAACAGCAACGCCCGCTAACAATGGGCTGGTGCATCAACTGTCACCGCGAAACAACGGTGCAGATGGAAGGCAATGGCTATTACGCGACGCTGCATGAGAAAATGAAGGAGAAATACAAGGGCCAGCCCATCACCGTTTCCATGATTGGCGGAATCGAGTGCGCCCGCTGCCATTATTAAAATTTTTACTCAATTTATCACCGCAC
>DATDOQ010000082.1:0-2125 GCA_035293205.1 Bacteroidia bacterium | reverse complement strand
TATCGAGGAGCGAAAGATCAAAGCTGAAGATGGCCTGGTTCATGAAAACTGTGTCCGGCGTGATGGAAGCATTGGACACAAACCAGTTTGCAAAACTTTTCGCGGCGGAGTGAGTGATCATGACCCCTTTCGGTTCACCTGTGCTGCCCGAAGTAAACATGACATATGCAACCGGATCCGTTGAATCAACGGGAAGGCGCTGCCAGTTGCACTTTCCTGAACTTACAACTTCCAACTTATTGGTAATGATGAACGGAAAGCGATCTCGCGGTATTTCTTCGCCTGAGCAGATCAAAAGTTGCGCGCCGGAAATTTCAACGATACGTTTTATACGTTCGGGCGGCATGACCCTGTCAATGGGAATATAGGGTAGTTTTAGACGCATGCAGGAAAGTACCGCCGCCTGGAATAAATGTTCTTTCTGTCCATAGATGATCACCGGGCAACCTTGCGGAATTCCGGTGGACGACAATTTTTCGCAGAGCTGGTCGGACAATTTTTTTAATTCCGCCCAGCTGAGATCCCGGTCGGTCGCGGCAATTGCTAGCCTGGACGGATCAAGTTCCGTTTCGATAAATTCCATCGATGCAAAATCAAAACGCATATCGGCTACAGCAATGGAAACCTGCCGCTGAATACATACAGCGCGAAGGCCACCAGGTTAAACATGGTAAAAATTGAAAGCCATTTCGTCACTGCCGGATGCAAATTTCCAAAAATCACATCCTTTCCTTTTTTTCTTGAATAATAAACGTACGAATTATGCACGACGGAATAAAGGCCAAAAATGCAACCGCTTAAAATAAAATTGTTTTGAAACCCATTCCAGAGTCCCATTACAAGAAAGGTCAGGAACAAACCGGCGTTTTGCTTAAGCAACGGAAATTTTTTAAGGCTTTTAAAACCGCTGATCCATTTATAGTAAGGCCGGAAAATATAATCACGCAGCCAGTCGCCGAGGGTAATATGCCAGCGTTTCCAGAAATCCTGCGGGTTTCTCGCCAGAAAAGGCGCGGTGAAGTTTTCCGGCACGTCGATACCGAACATTCTTCCCAGTCCGCATGCAAGCGAGGAATAACCTGCGAAATCAAAAAAGAGAAAAAAGGAGTAGGCATACATGTTGCTGAGCATGTCGGTTGTTTCATGACTGCCGGGGTCAAGATTCTTTAGCCAATAACGGTTGACGAGTTCAGCGAGCACGAATTTCTGCAGTACGCCTAATACAATCATTTCAAATCCTGAAAGCAAACGATTTCCATTGAGTTGTGCCCAGCCGCCGGCAAGATCATTCCTGAAACGCTGAAAACGGTCTATCGGGCCGATTAACAGCGTCGGCGGAAAAAGCATAAAAATCAGGAAATCGAAAATGTTGACTGGTTTATTTGTGTTCGTATTGTCAATATAAATCTGGATAACACGAAAGGTGATATAGGATAATCCTGCAAACTGGATAAAGCTTGTAAAAAGATCCGCTTTAATAAAAACCATCGGAAGCGCAAGCAGCAGGCTTCCCCAGAGCTTATTGGAAACCCGGAAAACATATTCAAAGAGATAATAGATGCCATAACTCCAGGCCATAAATACGAGCGCGTGCAGCTTTCCAGGGAAAAAAAAGCTGATGTAAATCGCAGTGATAAAAAGAAGGCTGGTTCGAAAAGAAAACATCTTCTGCACTGAAAATTTGAGCAGGACCAGCAGTGCCAGGAATAATCCGGCAAGCAAAAAGAAATCAATGGTTGTAAATGGTAACACTTAGAATTGCTGGTAAACGAACTGGATGGTGGAGTTGGAACGGTTATCGGGATTTTCAGTGAAGGGGTAATAAAGATGTAACAATCCCAGACCGGTTGCGAGATAAATCAGCAAATGGCGCAGGAAATGTAGAATCGTTTTATTCATTCGTATTGAAATAATTAAAAATTTCGCGGTTGATTTTCAGCCAGCCATAGGGACCGAGATGCTGGAAATCGTTCAGTAATCCGGGCTGATAATCGTTTTTATCTGACATATGAAGATTGAGATACTGAAAACCAAATGCCTTCACTTCCTTCTCTGCCATTTCGAGGACAGGATCGAGTTCTTCCAGGTTATCATAACTGAGCGGGTTTAGCGCCTGCATGATGAT
>DATDOQ010000081.1:0-4327 GCA_035293205.1 Bacteroidia bacterium | reverse complement strand
TATGAACAGCGCTGTGAGGCAGCACGCCAATACGCCGGGTGAACACGGAGAAATTATTCCTTCCACTTTCAGGGGTCAGGGATTATCTGTTTTCCTCACCCTGGAAGGGGGAGGATTATGGTGGGGGTTGAGTACCAATGAAGCTTTGATTATGTATCTTCCCCGTCAAGCCGTCGAAAGCATGCCCCGTGCAGCGACACGGGGACGGCCATCCAGCATTCAATGTTTTACTGAATTCCGTTCTGGACTTCGTGAACGGCACATTCCTATGCCACTCTCCTGGCATGCGTCTAAATGCCAGTTCAAAGAATTTTGAAACTTATCCAATGGTTTCATAGGTAAAAGTCCCTTTCTGTGCTTAAATGGTTAGAACCCATCTCAAAATTGCTGCGCTTGCCGATACGGCGTTTAAAATGGGCTCGAAATGCTCTTTTACTAGTGCGTAAACTCCGCTTTCCCGCCCATTTTTGCCTGGTCTCGGCTGCGCTCGCTGGTTTTTGAGATAGGTTCAAGATGCATTCATGCACACGTTAGCTGGAGCGCATTTCCGGCGACAGGAGAAAACCATGTCAGTAGCTATGTTCATAAAGATGGATGGTATTACCGGCGAAACAAAAAATTACGATTACAAAGGATGGTCAGATGTAGTTTCGTGGAGTTGGGGGATGTCAAGCAACCGCGATTCAGCGCGATTACACGATGACGACAAGACCTCCTTTAAAGAAATATCCATTACCAAGCGGATTGGCATGGATAGTACCGATATCATGTTGCTTTTCGCACAAGGAAAAACGGTTAAAAACATTGAATTTATTATCATACCGGTAGTTGGAGCACGGGATGCCAAACAGAAATATCTGTCCATGCGGATGGAGAACGTTGTGATTAAATCCATTACCACCGGCGGCAGTGCTGCGGAAGATTTTTTTAAAGAGAATATCGTGTTGCTCTTTGATAAAATCAGGTTTGAATATAACTATCATCCGGGAGTCACCACTGCAAATCCTTCCGGCGCGTCAGTTGATTATAAATTCGGGTGGGATATCGCAATGAATCAGGCCTGGTAGTTCTGTCGACCGGCCATATATTTTTTTCCAGTGACCGGAAGCGGGTTACAGATTACAGGAAGATATGAGGAGTGCCCGGGCCGCGCATGAACAGAGCTGTGATGGGCAGGCTGTTACGGCGGGCAACGAAAAGATGTTGCCCACTTGCCTTGGCTCAATCGCTATAAATACCAGCACCTACGATCAACATTTCCTCGCCAAGTTTCACTTTCTTGATATAGCTCAATTTCCCGGAGGGCTCAGTTTCCCCGGGCTTGGGCCACATATAATCTATCCATCCGGATTCTTTGGTTTTAAGCATTTCAATCATTTCCCGGATCAAGGCTTTTCCATTGGCATCCTTCATGTCGAGGGTATTTGTCCCCTCGATTTCCGGTGAAGGAGGATTGACAATTGAAGTCCCCTTCATATCAGTGACGAAGATATAGGTTGCACCGTTATACCACTCACTGTCCTTCCTCCTGAATTCAGGAAAAGCTTCCTTTCCCTGGGCTTCTATTAAAGCCGCTGCTTTTTCGACCAGAGACACAATTTGTTTTGCCTCCTCAGACTGGGGTTCCGGGGCTGCAGAAAACCCTGAGAAAGGAAACATAAACACGCCGGACAAGAGCAAGGTTCCCACATATAATGTTTTAATTTTCATCTGGAACCTCCTTCTGAATTTACGGCCGGATTAGAAAAGAAGCATATGTTACAGAGATTCAGATCGGGATTTCTGCTCGTTTCGGAACTCCGGCCAGGTTCCAGTTTTTTATGCCCCAGCGGATGATTTCTTCAACATTGCTTTCAAGCAATTCATCCACCGGATTCTGGCCCAGGAACTGTAGTGCCTTGTGCAGCACCTTTACGCCTTCTGCATGGACGATGCGACGGGCATGGTTTTGTTTGCTGATTTTCAGGCCCTGCCGGTTAGTAGCGACGGGAAGATGGCAATAGGCAGGTGTGGAATAACCCAGCAGTTGTTGCAGGTGGATTTGCCGCGGCGTTGCATCCAGCAGACCGGCGCCGCGCACGATCTCGGTAATTTCCTGAAAATGATTGTCGATCACCACGGCCAGATGATAGGCGTGTATGCCATCGGCACGGCGGACAATAAAATCACCCACGTCCGTTGCCAGGCAATGATGGAACCGAAATGCAATGGCCCGGTGGGGGAGGGAGCGAAGCGGCCGCGGTATCGAGGCCGGTTAACGGGCATAAAGAGTTATCAAAGTGAAATGTATTTCTTTACGCGGTGTTCTGAACGTGAATTATGCATTCGGTAACGCAGACAAATTGTATTGCCATCACCCCATGTGCCGTTCTTTAATCTCATCGAGCGTTTTGCAGTCTATGCACAGGGTGGCTGCCGGTCTCGCTTCCAGCCGCCGGACACCGATCTCGACGCCGCATATTTCACAATAACCGTATTCCCCGCGTTCCAGGGCCATCAGTGATTCGTCAATCTTCTTGATCAGTTTGCGTTCGCGGTCGCGCGTGCGCAGTTCCAGCGCGAATTCTTCTTCCTGGGTGGCGCGGTCATTCGGATCGGGAAAGTTTGCCGCCTCATCGCGCATATGATGGACGGTGCGGTCGACTTCTTCCATGAGTTCCCGTTTCCACTTCAGCAGTATCTGGCGGAAATGTTCGGTCTGTGCCGGGCCCATGTATTCTTCACCGTGTTTAAGCGGGTAAGGAACGAACTTTTCCTTTTCCTGGGCACGCGCGGGCGCAGGTTTCATTTTCCTGCTGATGGCAATGACCTTGGCGGAGGTGGTTTTTCCCGGCTTGGGCCGCTTCGTGACAGCGGCGGCTGTGGCTTTTCTGGTACGCGCAGCGACGGATTTCCGCGCCGGTTTTTTTGCGCGCTTCTGCTTTTTCAGGGGCATCTTCTTTTTTAACGGTTTCTTTTTATGCGCAGGGGGTTTCCGTGAACCAGCTTTTTTCCTGGCGGGTTTTTTCCTGTTTGGCATAACTTGTAAGACTCCGGCGGCTAAAACAAGCGCGCATCTATACCAGAAAGGATATGTTGAAGCAATACAGAAATTATCCCGTCCGCCCCCTGTTTATCAGACGGTGGAACGGAAGTTTTCAACATACAAACGTGTTGCGGCGCAGACGCCGACCGGTATGGCCAGGAAATTGACAATGGGGATCATCGTCAGCACAAGGATTCCCGCACCGAAGCCCACGGCCAGCCCCCGTTTTTGCCGCAAACGGTTTTTTTGTTCCGGAAAGGACAGTCCATGGTTTCCCATCGGAAAATCAAGATATTCCACTGCCAGCATCCAGGCGCCGAACAAAAACCAGAGGAAAGGGGCGGCAAATTGCAGGAACGGAATGAAAAACAGCAGGATCAGCGGTATGGCCCGCAGGATGAAATAAATGAACTTTCTGGATTCGGAGGCCAGTGCTTTTTTTATTTCTCCCGGCAACTGCGCAAGCCCGCCGCCGCTGTCCGGTTTTATGCCGGTCAGGTACTGTTCCGCGGCGGCGGCCAGAAAACCATTGAACGGCGCGGCGATCAGGTTGGCGATGATGGTAAAACAGAAGAAGACGACCATCATGGCTACGATGACAAACAGCGGCCACAATAACCAGCGCAACCATTCCCACCATCCGGTCAGCCAGGTATTGATGAAATCGCTGAACAGGGTGGCCCCATAGGTAATCACTCCTGCAAACAGCAAGGCATTAATCAGAAATGGAATAAGCACATAGAGCCTGACACCGGGCCTGGTTATGGTGCCGAAGCTGGCAAATACATATTTGAAGCCTTTGATAAAGTCAGCCACGGGGAAGCTTCAAGTCAGAGTCACGGTGGCCGGGGCCTGCCAGCCGTCCTTGCGGTGTTCAGCCACAACCGTGGTGTAAATACCTCCGCGCACATTGAATTTCGCGGTCAGGCGCAGAAACCGGGGCTGCAGCGCCTGTACCAGATGTTCAAGGATCTGGTTGGTGACCGCTTCATGAAAGGCGCCCTGGTTACGGAATGACCAGATATAAAGTTTCAGGGATTTGAGTTCAACGCACAGGGCGTCCGGTACGTAAGCAATTTGCAACACGGCAAAATCCGGCTGGCCGGTCCGCGGACAGAGACAGGTAAATTCCGGTACTTCCATATGAATCGTATAATCGCGTGACGGATTGGGATTCGGAAAAGTTTCCAGCGTGGTTTCGGGTTGTGCGGGCATGGTTCAGACAATGGTTTTTTGTGCGGAAGTCAACATACCATACTTGCCGAAAATAAATTACCGCGACGAGTTAACGAGGCACATTAA
>DATDOQ010000080.1:0-4033 GCA_035293205.1 Bacteroidia bacterium | reverse complement strand
AGTTACAAAAAGGTAAGTTGCCGCAAGGGACACGGTTTACTTAACGCGTTGTTTTTCTTCCTCTTCAGCAATAACCGGTAACGCGGCGCTTTCCATGGCATCGATGAGTTTGAAATTGAGCTGGCTCTGGCCATTGCTTTGGACAAAAAACATGGGGAGGAATTTTTTAGCGTAAAGTATTTCATGCGCGTGGAAAGAAGTGCGTGAATAAACGATTTGCGAAAAACTTTCGTCAAAAGCTTTCAGGAGTACGATCACTTCCGTTTTCATTTCCTTCAGTTCACTTTCGGAGATGTTGTACAACGGACTGTTTGCATCAATCGGATGAACGATGGTCCAGCTGAGGGGAAAGAGGTTGATTTTTCTTCTTTCGAGCAGCAGCGGAAGGAAAGAACGTATCACCGCGCCTTTTTCGAAATAAGCCAGCGTAATTTCCACTTCAATTTCAATGAGCTGGCTCCTGCGCAGGTTGGCCACACGGAACATCAGGCCGGCTCCCCCGCGGTAAGGGGCGATGATCGCGTAATTACTGAAAAGCAGTTTTGCTTTCGGGCGCGAAAATCTTCCGTAAAGCAAACCCGTCGCGAGCGCAAATCCGAGCACGCCCAGCATGGATTCGATGGCTGCTACCGAACTTGCCGCCATGCCCAGCGGGGCGATCCTGCCAAATCCAACGGTTGTGAGCGTTTGCGAGCTGAAGAAAAATGCCTCCATAAATTTATGAAACTCATCCAGTCCCCTATCCATTCCGGTCAGGTGTTCAACTCCGATGGCGTAATAAACAGCCGCAAATAAAACATTGACGATAAAATATCCGCAAAGAATAAGCAGGATGAATCGTTTCCATGACATGGTGATCAACGCATGGTAAATCTCATATGGCCTGAAAGCCGGCTCACCGGTGCGTTCCACATTGAAGGAGCCATCCTTGTTCATGCTGCGGTCAGCGCCTTTGGTTCCAAAACCGAGGTCGTTGGGTGTAATATTTGTTGCCGACATGAGGCAAAGGTAATGCAGAACTGCAACCTTCAATGTGCTAATTTGCAAATGAGTTAATACTCATTCGCTACGCTCTGGCGGATAAGTTTGCTAATAATTGAAAGATTGAAAGATTCATTATTTTACTGAAGACCCTAATGGTGGAAGTCCCCTTGGCTCATCTTTATAATCAGGAAATATCACCCGCATTATTTCCCTGTCAATTTCCTCCTGCTTTTTCCGGGTGCGGGTTTGAATTTCATACTGCCTTGTGATTTTCATTACATCAATCTCTTTTCCAAAATCTTCAGTGATTGATGATGAAAAATTACGGTTCAGCGCTTTTCGTATTTTTTTCTCGGTTGAAGGCAATAAATCAATTGTTGAATTGCCTGGTTTAATATGCTCTATGGAATTGTAAAACCATTTCCAGTCATTTTCGCCCAGAACAACGAGTGAATATGGTAAGAGCTCATCTAATTTTTCAGTATAGATCCCAGCGGAACCGCTCAATTTCCGGAACGCGGGCAAACTATCGGAAACCAGGTAAACGATCAGCTGGTCATATTTCTGGAAATCACCGACATTCACCTTTAATGGTTCATATTTGATAACCGCTTTTTTTCCTGTTCGGGGATCGGTATAATCAAGCGTAGTGCGATTCACCGTGGATTCGAGTACATACTTGTCTACATTATTCCAGCCGGGTGTGGTTACATTGAAAGAATAATAATTATTTGCCGGTAGTAATACAGGTTTATTAGAATTATACCCTAACTGCCGGTAAGCCTCCCGTAAATTGATTTCAAATTCTTTTGTAAAATTGTCCGCGGCACGCTGACCGTCATCCATCATCTGCTTATTCTTCGCCTGGGTATAAGTGTTGTCTTCCTTTTGTTCCTTTTGTTTTCTAATTCCATAAGTTTTTTCCGCGGCCAGTTGGACTGCTTTACGTTTTAATGCAAAATACGCTTGAAGTTCATTCATGTGTGACTGAGAGACACTCAAACCGCCATCATGCCGTAAAAAGTATTCATGAAAAATTACATTACCGGCCATGTCAGGTCCCGCTGCCATACTGTCAATCTGGTAAAGTTTTTTATCGAGGTTATTTAAATACAGAACTAAAATAGAAGGTTGGCCAAGCAAAAAGATCGTTTGAAGCCGCTCCTCGAACTCTTTTGTTGCGATAATTGTATTCTGAAATTTGTCGTTCCAAATTCCTGCAATTCTGGCTGGATCTATTTCGTTTTGGTATTTATACCCGCCTGAATTGGCATAATAAAGAATTGCATCAATTTCTTCGTTTGACAATCCAGGAAAGGCAGTCATCGTTGTCATATTATATTCCCTGAAAATTTTATTGGCATATAAATCACCCTTCGCAATTAACGCAGATGAGTTGCGTACATAATCATATTTCCATTTGCCGCCTGGAATGCGATCAAGCACTCCCTTTAAGCCGGGACCGGTCACTTTCGAGGCACTGGCTGAATGGCACGAAGCACAATATTTGGAAAATAATTCTGCGCCGTTTATTGGATGTCCCCATTCACTATATACCATCTCAATTTGTGAAAGCAGGCTATCACTACTTTTCCTTCCCGCATACGAATAATAAATACTGTCTGTCACTTTTTTATTATTCGTGTCAAAACCGAGCGCAGCCACTGTTTCAAGGAATCCTCTTGGGTAAAAATTCAGTGTATGGATGTCAACCGCGATAAGTTGCTTGTCCACAGGTTTCGGATTTTTCCAATTGATGCTGCCATCCGGGCGGCGTTCGCCTTCGAATAGCTGCATGCCGGGCTTGATCTCGTTCGTCGGGACATTCGCGTAAACCGGCTTTGCAGGATTGATCAACAGCGATTTTTCTCCGTTGCGCGCGTTGAGATAAAACATGCCCCCGGTTTCAAGCAATTGTCCGTCGCTTGTGGTTGACAAACCTCCTTTGATGATATCGAACCCGGTGAGCGCTTCGCGGATTTCGAGCATAATCGGTTCCTGCGCATCGAGGAAAGCGCCGGCGGGAATGGCGAACACAATCCCGCTTGTTGTTTCGATGACCGTGTCCCTGGCCGGATTGATCGTGAACAACTGTGTGGGCAGATTTTTATCGGCAGTTGCCCACTCGGGTTTTCCCTGTTCATTCAGTTTAGGTAATTCATATGTGCTTTCGGTTCCGCCGTACGAATGTTCCAGCTTGGTTCCGAAATAAACTGCCGCTCCAACGGCTACTACCGCAACTGTGGCGATTCCCCATTTATAAATTTTGTTCTTCATGGTCAGCTTGCGGAAAGTGGAAGTGATCTGCGAACGCATGCCGAGACGGGTGATGCCCGCGCGCAGATTTTTCTGGGCGTAGATCTGTTGCTGCAGGTTTGGGTCCGCTCCGATCTCTTTTTCAAAAGTAGCCTGTTCCGCCGCGCTCATTTTGCCGTCGAGGTAACGGTCAATTTTGTCAATGATATTTTCCATAAAAATATTTTTTAAGCGTTCGGCGACAAAAAATGTTCACGGGCTTTTTCGAGGCAGCGATATTTCTGATTTTTTGCGACTTGCTCATTGCTGAATCCGAGTCTGGCGGCGATAGCTTTTAAGCCGAGCTGGTCGAAGTAGAAGAGCTTAAGCAGCTCACGACATTTTTTGCCCAGCTTAAGCACAGCCCGTTCAGCTTGCGCAAATTGCTTTTCCTCTTCGAAAAAAGAATGAACCGTTTCAGCTTCGTCTTCTGCCTGCTCAAGATCGGCTGAAGCTTCTTTTTTTCTTTTCCGCAGCTCGTTCATCCATTGATAACGGCAGAGCGAATAAATAAAAGTATCCAGCTTGCTGGTGAGTTTAAAGCGTTCTTCTTTCGCTTTCCGGAAAAGGATCAGCAGCGCTTCCTGGTACACATCTTCAGCGTCCTGTTTGTTGCCGCTGTTCTTCATGACCATCTGGCGCACCACCGGGAAATAGCGGTAAAGTCCTTTTGCCGCTTTGCTGTAATGGCCCGTTTTTAATTCGTGAAGGATCTGTTCGTCTGTCATACGCATTTCACATGAATGTCAGGATT
>DATDOQ010000079.1:0-3047 GCA_035293205.1 Bacteroidia bacterium | reverse complement strand
GAAATGAATCATAACGAATTGGTTGGCTGGGCTGGCGCAAAAGCACAGTTTGGTTCTGAAGAAATTGCCGTGGTGCTGTTCCTCGATCCGGATGAATATGAACGCAACAATTACCGGATCGCCATCAACAAAGATATTATCTCGCGTTACACACCGCATTTTATGGAGGTGAGCGCAAAAGGAAAATCCCGCATTGAAAAAGCGATTTATCTCATTCACCTCGGCGACTGGGCTTCCCTGTTTCTTGCCGGGCTCCGCGGAGTGGATGCGGTGGAAGTGGATGTCATCAATTTTCTTAAAGGCGAATTATCGAAGAAATAATTGTGGACATGCAACAGATTCTCTTCCACGATAAAAACCTGATTGATTATAAGGAATGCTGGGATTTCCAGGAACAGCTTTTTGAAAAAATCACCGCGCTGAAAATTACCAATCGTGATCTTTCGCCGGCGCAGCAAATTCCTACACAAAGTCATTTGATCTTCTGCGAACATCCGCATGTGTACACGCTTGGAAAAAGCGGAAGTGAAGAAAACCTGCTGGCGGACAGTGAGCAGCTGAAACAGATCAACGCGACTTATTACAAGATCAACCGCGGCGGCGACATTACCTACCATGGTCCGGGACAACTTGTCGGCTACCCGATACTCGATCTCGATAATTTTTTCACTGACATTCACCGCTATTTACGCACGCTCGAAGAGTTAATTATATTATCACTTGCGGAATTTGGAATAAAGGGCGGACGCTATCCGGGTTACACGGGCGTGTGGTTGGAACCAAATAATCCCGCGAAAGCGCGGAAGATTTGCGCGATGGGTGTGCGCAGCAGCCGGTGGGTGACCATGCATGGCTGGGCGCTGAATGTAAATCCAAACCTGGAATATTTCGGAAAAATTGTGCCGTGCGGTATTAACGACAAAGAGGTTACTTCCATCGAAAAAGAACTGGGGCACCGCGTAGAAATGGCGGAAGTGAAAACAATTGTTAAGAAACATTTTTGCGCGCAGTTTGAATGCAGGCTTGAAGAGCTGGCCGGTTCCTTTAAATGAAGACACAAAGATGGTAGCCACAAAGGCACCAAAAAATGCACGAAGAGAAGACTCCAAGGTTTAAATTGTAATCCTTTGTGCCCTTTTCTTCGTGGCCTTCGAGTCTTCGTGGCTACAATCTTAGTGCCTTTATTCCGCGGCCTTGCTGACTCACACATTTCTTCGATGAGCAAAGCGGGAATTACTAGCCGCGATGGAAGCGAAAAGCCCACAGCTGCGATGGCTTGGTGTGCTGGCGCGAGGACTTGTAGCGTACAGCGCGACAGGTGGTTAATTATTGAGCAGGTGTTGCGCTCCGAATATTCATTAACTTTTTTATTCTAATTCTAACTTTTGAGGCGGAGAACCTAATGTGTGTTAATCCGTCTAATCCGGTGCAAACAAATTCCCTTTTTTTTCGTATAATTAGGAGAAGCCCCGGCTATGCTTAAATTTTTCAAAAGAACCCTCTTAGTCCTCCTGGTAATCATAATTGCCGGTAACCTTTTTATTCTTCTCACCGGACGGCAATATCTCTACAAAGGAATTTGGAATACATACCTCAAAGGCAGAAGCGGACCGTCGGCGCTGGAGTACGGAATTTTTGCAAACCGAAGGGTGGACAATGGCAAACCGCAACCATGGCCAGTGGGGAAAGATTATAACACGAAAGAAATACCGGCTGCGACACTCAAAGAAATAACGGAACTGAAGACAGGCGCTTTCCTTGTTATCAGCAATGACAGCCTTCGGTACGAAAAATACTGGGGGGAATTTTCAGACCGGTCGTATTCGAATTCTTTTTCAATGGCGAAAACGGTTGTGAGCATTCTGGTTGGTTGCGCCATTGCCGATGGACATATCAAATCTATTGATCAACCGGTTCATGATTTTTTGCCGGAATATAAAAACGGTGAGCTCGCAAAAGTAACGATCAAACATTTGGTGATCATGAGCTCGGCAATCGCTTTTAACGAAGATTATGTGAACCCGCTGGCTTATCCTGCCGAATCATATTACGGAAGCAATCTATGTGATCTGACGATGGCGTATCAATCTGTTCGCGGAGATCCAGGCGTGCTTTTTGACTACCAGAGCGGCAATACGCAGCTGCTCGGATTTGTTCTGAAAAAAGCGACCGGGAAAACCGTCGCCGACTACGCTTCTGAAAAATTATGGATTCCGATGGGCGCGGAGAAGCCGGCGTTCTGGAGTCTTGACCATGAAAACGGTGATGAAAAAGCATTTTGCTGTTTGAATTCCAACGCCCGTGATTTCGCGCGGATCGGTAAATTATATCTCGACAGCGGACGATGGAGCTTTCCGGGCGATCCCGTTGCAAAGCAGCTGGTGCCGGAAGATTATGTCCTGCGCTCGGTATTACCTACCGGCACCTGCAGGGCCGATAAATCTCCCTGTGTGGATTATGGTTATAGCTGGTGGATGATCCCGGAATATAAAGGACATTTTATTTTTTACGCGCGGGGAATTCTCGGACAGTATATTTTTGTGATTCCTGGCATGAAAATGGTGATCGTGCGGCTGGGCGAAGGACGCCTGCCGAATGGCATACATGGTTTCCCGGAAGACATTCCTTATTATCTTGATGCAGCGCTGGCTATGTATGGCGAAGGTAGCCACGGATTTTCGCGAATTAACGCGGATTAAAACGCTTAAAAAAAATTCGTGTAAATCCGTGTAATCCGTGGCATTTTTATTGCGATTGCCTTGTATTACAACCTGCCTTCATTTATAGAATAATTAAAACCAATCCAAATGACCCGCAAAACATTTCTCTTTTTATTGCTTGTCCCCTTTCTGTGCGCCGCTGCTGCGATCGCATCTGCAGAAGTGACGATTAAGATCAGCTCCCACTGCGATCATTTTGCGGTATGTGAAACAGGGAAATCACTTTTGGAAAAAGAATTAATGCTTACCGCTGGCGTAAAAGCTGTCAGCATCGACAGCCAATTAATGACAGTAACGGTGAAATATAATCCGAGGAGAACAAACCCT
>DATDOQ010000078.1:0-2741 GCA_035293205.1 Bacteroidia bacterium | reverse complement strand
AGGAAATTCTGATTGAACGGAAACAAATTAATATTTCTGAATATGAACGCGAGGCCTCGACCGCTAAGATTTGACAGCGTCAGAAATTTTGGCCGCATATTAGCTGATACAAGAAATTTTGTACGGGAAAATTTTGTAGTTTTTTTCAAGACCATTCTTTTTCTCGCCGGTCCGTTCATCCTGCTCACATGCGCGCTGGAAGTTTATTACCAGGTGAATCTTGTCAAAGACAGGGATCTTCCGTTCAACAGGCTGGGAACCTATATCGCCTTCAGCCAGATCTTGCGGGAATTGCGCTGGGCGCTGAATGGATTTGTAGTGGCAATCGTTGTCAGTCATTTTATTAAAGTTTATCGTGAAAAAGGGCCGGGAAAATTTGAAGTCGGTGATGTTACAGCTTCCCTGTTCAAAGACTTTTTCGGAAATGCTTTCACTTTTCTTATCCTGTTTGGTGTGGTAGCCGTTGTTACTATTATACCTGGGTACCTGGTAATGAGAATGGCATCCGTAAATATCAGCTCGGTGATTCCGGTTATTTTCGCCGGATTTATAGCTTACTTCTTGCTGCGTTTTCCGTTCTGGTATTTCATTTTTTCCGTTTTCTTTGCAAGGACATCCAACGGGAAAAATGCGAATGTTTTTCAGGGACTGGGACTTGCGGGAAAAGTTTTCTCGGGCAACTGGTGGCAAACATGGGCGGTTTTTTTTGTCATCTGGCTGATACTTTTCCTGCTGGGCCGGGTTATTTCCTTACCGGCAGAGATCGCGCAGGAAATAATGAAGCTGTATTCGGCCGGATTTATGTCGGAAGATTCGGAACTCTGGAGGCTCACCTTAACCATACTTGGAACGTTTGCCGAATTTGCCAAGACGGCCATAAACAGCGTGGCCTGCATTACCATTGCGCTCCATTTTCACAGCATGAAAGAAAAGCTGGATGGCGAAGGCACAAAAAAGCTGATTGACTCCATCGGAACTAAAGATGAGGATGAAGGAATTGAATATACGTGGTAGTATTTTCGGCAAAAAATTATGCATGAAGCTGCTGCTTTGTCTCGTGCTTGTCTGCATGTCCGTAATGCTGCCCGCGTCGCCGGAGGAAGAGCAATTGGAAATGCAGGAGGACACGGCACAGGTGCAGGTACGTGTGCCTCCGCAGGCTGTAGTTGATAAATATTACAACAATGAAAAATGGCGTTATGGCACGGACAAATCGCAGGTCAAAGAGGAACCGAATTTGTTCGACCGGATATGGAACGCCTTCTGGCAAAGTATCCGCGATGCTTTTATAACTCCCGAAGGCCGAAAGACCGTTACCACTGCGGGTCGCGTTTGGCAGATTTTGCTTTTTCTTACCTTGATCACATTGGTGGTTCTTGCCGTATTAAAGCTAAGCAATACGGGCATCAGCGGAATTTTCAGCGGGAAAAGGAAAACAAGGGAAAAAGCGGATGTAACGATCGAAGATGAAAATATCCACGCAATCGATTATATCCGGATGATTGAAGAAGCCCGCAGAAATAAAGATTACAGGCTGGGTGTGCGCCTCTGGTTCCTGCGAACCCTGAAAGCGCTTTCAGATCACGATTGGCTTTCCTGGCGGTCGGATAAAACCAATGCCGATTATTACCAGGAACTTGCAGGGACAAAATTGCAGGCCGGGTTTGATAAGGTCAGCCTGCTCTACGATTATGTATGGTACGGAGAATTTCCGGTTGATGCCAATTCATATGAGGCAGCCGAGGAGCGGTTCAGAAATTATTATGATCAAATCGACAGGAAGCAGTTATGAGAAAGAACTGGCCATACCTGCTGATGCTCGCAGCGGTGCTGTTCATACTTTTCCAGGTATCGATCCGTTCACAGCCTGCGAAGGTGAACTGGTCGGAAAACTTTACGTACAATTCAGAAATTCCGTTCGGCTGTTATGTGTTTCGTGATTATTCTGAATCGTTATTTGGCCAGGTGGAAGAATCGGAGCAAACTGCTTATGACCGGCTGGCTGATTCCATCATTACCGGCTACAATTATATTTTTATTAATAGTTATTTTGCTCCTTCGGAACCGGATGTTCACCAATTACTCGATTTTGTTCATCGCGGGAATACGGTTTTTATTTCCGCGCGGAGCTTCGGTTTGCTCGGCGATTCACTGAATATTGAAACAGGTGATCCGCTCATAAGTGCATTGGGGTCCGACACAGTTTTGGTCGGAGGTTTCGTGCAGGACGCATCGGATTCCATCCAGGCAAACCTTTTAAATCCTTCATTGCGCCTGCCGGAAAATACGGTGTATTCAAAAACAACTTATGCTGTGGTTTTTACGGAGGTCGATAGCGTAAATACTACGCTTCTTGGAACCGACAGCAGGGATTTTCCGAATTTTATCCGGGTGAAAGCCGGGGCGGGCGAATTTTATCTGCATACGCTTCCGGATGCATTTGCCAACTTTTATGCTGCCGCACCCAAAAATGCTCCCTACCTTTTCCGCGTGCTTTCTTATCTTGAAATCCGCCCGACCATCCTCGACGCCCATTATAAAACAGGACGTTTGATCAATGATGATTCACGCGTTTACCTGTTTGCCGAGCCAACGCTGAAATACGGGTATTATGTTGCGATCACGGCGGGATTGCTTGCGTTGTTGTTTGCGCTGAAACGCCGGCAGCGCGCCGTCCCGGTTGTAATGCCTGAAATGAACACCACGCTGCAGTTTGTCGAGCAAGTGGGTGTCCTTTATTA
>DATDOQ010000077.1:0-3949 GCA_035293205.1 Bacteroidia bacterium | reverse complement strand
TAATGGATAATTCCGGGCTATGAAAGCAAAATCACTCCTACTCTATCCGGCAGCCATCCTGGTTTTCACCATTGGCGGTGCCGCTTTCCAGGCAGTGGAAACCTGCGATACAAAAGCGCTTAAGGACAAGGCCAAAGCCGCGCTGGATCCTTATAAATATGACTCTGGAAAAGTCACGCATCTTTATTATAAAAAGAAAGAGCAGATCCGCGAAGTAATGGTCCCGGTTTTTATCGGGGAAAAATACCGGTTCGTTTTCAACAATGAAAATCTCTCACGCGCCGTGGAGGTGAAGATCTTTAATAAAGACAAAGAATCGAAAAACCGGAAAGAGCTGCATTCTTTCACCGCGGGTCCGGGAGGTGAGCAATTGTACAGCTGGGAACCATCGGGAGCCAAACAGCAATATTATGTTGACTACAATATTCCCGCTACTTCTGACTCAACCGCGTTTTCTGAATGTGTGGTTTTAATGATCGGTTATAAAAAATAAGAAAACAATACCTGCCTGATAAAGGTCGTCGGCAGACGGCCTTTTTTTATTGGCCATGGAAATCAAAAAGCTGGTTGGCTTAAATTACCACCTGCCATAGTAGATTCTCCTTATTTCAGCCAGTGATCATTCCCTGGAACCTTCGTTCATAACTAATTTTCCTTAAGAGGCAAAGGTGACGCGGATATTAACAGGAATCCATATGCTCTTTCAATCAAGTGAAAGTCAATAACGACGCGACTTCCAGGGCAATCCCCATCGACTTATCAACAGCATTTGCGGCAATTGTCATTATAGAATAAACACCCCTTTGTAGAAAACTTCGATTTACATACCCTGCAGCGAAATTGCGCTCACTTTACTTTTGAACGCAGACGAAACGAAATGTTTGGGATATGGAGATGAATGTGCTGGAAATGTCAACGGGGGTGCGGATCATACCGGTGAATGCCGAAAGAATGCTGAACGGCAGTCATGGTTACCCGAACGCGGAGTTCGATAAATGGGTGCAGTTTAAATTCACCGATATTTCAGAATCCCTCGCTCAGGTTTGGACCGGCATTCCATTCCAGTATATCTCCCGGCTCGAAGAATTGAATGATGGCCGTCCCGTCAGAAATTACGCGCTGAAACAACTTGCCCAGGCGCTGTTGCAGAATACGCCTGGCTTTGACCCAACAAAGGATTATATCTATATCTGCCACGATGAAGTGTGAAATTCCAGCCACGGATTAGCGCGAATTAACGCGAATTACCCTTTCACTTTTTATTCGGGCTAATCCGTGTAATCCGCGGCTGAAAAAGGCACCAAAATTGTGGCCACCAAGACAGGAAGAACACGAAGAAAAGACACGAAGAGATTTGTTTCTTACCCTCATTCTTATTGAGCTGGTAATCTGGGACTAAAAATAATCTGTGTAATCTGTGGCTGTAATCCTTGCCTGCCGACGCGAGGCCTTGTGCGCAGGCAGGCAGGTGTGGCAAAAAAAATTCGCGTTAATTCGCGTAATCCGTGGCCAAAATAATCCGTGCTAATCCGCGTAATCCGTGGCTCAATTTTCATGCACGGATCTTCCTCCCATCAGCGCGTAATAAATAAGATTAGCGCCCATTTTCAGCGCCTTCTGGCGGGTTTCCGGGGAATCGTGGTGAACTTCCGGACTTTCCCATCCGTCGCCTAAATCACTTTCGAAATCGTAAAAGCAAACCAGCCTTCCTTCCCAGATCAGTCCGAAACCCTGGGGCGATTTTCCTTCGTGTTCATGAACTTTCGGGACACCGTTTGGAAAATCATAAACCTGGTGGTAAATCTCATGCGAGAATGGCAGCTCCACAAAATCGAGTTCGGGAAAAACTTTTTTCATTTGCGGCCGCATGAATTTATCCATTCCGTAATTGTCTGAAATATGAAGGAATCCGCCGCCGGTTAAATAATTACGCAGGTTCTGCGCTTCCTGGCTGGAAAAAATCACGTTACCGTGGCCGGTCATGTGGACGAACGGATAATTAAAAATCTCCGGGCTGCCAGGATCCACGATCGCCTGCTCCGGATTAATATTGCTCTTCAGGTTATCATTACAGAATTTGATGAGATTGGGCAGCGACGTTTCCAGGTTTGAATACCAGTCGCCGCCGCCACTGTAGCGCAATAAGCCGACCTGACAGCTATGCGAAGCGCCGGTAAATGCGGTCAATGTCGTTATGCAAAAAAATAATAGTAAAAAGTTCCGGAGTTTCATTTTTGCAAATTCATTAAAAGACATCGAAGCGAAGCCGCGCAGATTTTCAACGCTTACTTTTTGTTGATCTTAAATTCAGTCCGCCTGTTTTTTGCATGCTCGTCTTCCGGGCAATCCACACCATCTTTACAACGATTCAGCAGCTGCGATTCGCCCAGACCTACCGGCTTGAGCCGCTTGCGGTCAATTCCCCGCTTTACCAGGTAATCTTCAACAGCCTGCGCTCTTTTTTGCGATAATTTATTATTGTAATCTGTGGAGGAGCGCGCGTCCGTATGTGAAAAAATTTCAATTACAATGCTCGGATCTTTCAGCATTACGGTCACCACTTTTTCGAGCGTGCGCTCGGCTGCAGGCAGAATTTTAAAGTCATTGTAATCGTAATAAATGTTTTCAATGATCATCAGGCTGTCCATGCTTGCTTTTGCCTTCATGTTCAGTACTTGCAGCCATGGATCGTCCACGTACACCTGGGCAAGCGTCGTGCGGTCAAGCGGCAATACGCGGAATTCAAATTTTCCGCCGCTGCCCAGCCGCAGTGTTCTTACAACCGCCCCCCTGGAATCGCGCACATACAACTTTCCGAAGCTGGCAAGGCCCGGATCCACATTATCAACCGTCATGATGAAAGCTTTATCAGCGGCAAGATTAACAAAGTTGAAAGCGCCGCGCGCATCGGTTGTAGCCGATTGCAAAATTTCGCCTTTATCATTCACCACATAAATTTTGGTATTTGCAAGCGGTGTGGACCCAGGATCAGCTCCGACGAGCGTTCCCATCATGTCCATACGCAGGTCCACATCCGTAACCGTCATGGCGGTAAGCGTAGTTTTATCTTCCTTCAGAATTCTGAATTCAAACGATCCGGTTCTGGTCGGCTTGGTGGACATGAGCTCTTTGCCGCTTTTGTTCGTGATGATCACGCGGGATGCGGAAAGCGCCGGATCAGAGTTGTCCATTGATACAACATACGTCTTGTCGGGCGGGATTCTTGAGAAAGTGAACGCGCCGAATTCATTTGTAGTCGTGGTTCGAACAATCTTGCCCGTTTCATCTTTCAGGTTCACTTTTGCATCGGCGATCGGCTTCGGCGGCTCACCGTCTGAAATGAGGTTTCCCGCGATGGTCAGGTAGTCATCGTCCGAAAGCAGCTGCGGGGGTTCACCCGGCACCGCAGGCAAATTCTGAAAAGTGTATTTCCCGCCCACTTCATCCAATACGGTTACTCTGACCAGGTTGCTTTTATCATCCGTCATATAATATTTTGATTTCGCCGCGATTGACGGATCCGATTCAGGCAGGCGAATCAGGTAGGACTGTTCTGATGAGAGATTATCGAAGTGAAAATTTCCGGCAGCATCGCTGGACGTTGTCTTGGCTACTTTTCCGTCTTTTGTCAGCAGGTCTATTTTCGTATTTGGAAGAATGTCGCCGCTGGATTTGCTTCCAAGCAATTTCCCGCTGATACGCACAAATTTGCTGGTGACCTTAAATGTATAAACATCATCATCGCCTTTTCCACCCGGACGGTTCGAAGAAAAATATCCGCGGCTGCCATCATTGTTGAAGACCACATTAAAATCATCTGTCGGACTGTTCAGCGGCGCGCCCTGGTTGGTGACGTTTCCCCATTTGCCATTTTCCGATGCCGCCGAAAATACATCCAGGCCTCCAAGTCCGGGATGACCATCAGAGCTGAAAAACAGCAAACCATCTT
>DATDOQ010000076.1:0-2232 GCA_035293205.1 Bacteroidia bacterium | reverse complement strand
ATTCGTGTGTGACCGTCATGCGTACGCCGACATATACCATTACCATAATAGAACCAAAAAGGCAGAAGATGATAAACGAAAAAAATGTGCCGCGTAAAATGGCATATTTGATGGCTTCCATCACCACCACGAGATTGCTTTTGCGGTACCGGCTTATTTCGTACGCCTCGTTGGTGAATGATTTTACATTGGTGATCCCTTGCAGGCCTTCGCCGACAATAATATTTGATTCCGCGATCTTATCCTGCACATTGCGCGAATGTTTCCGGATCTTTCTTCCAAAAAAAACAGTGATTAGTGCAACGGGTGGGATCACTGCGAGCATGATCAGCGCCATTTTCGGGGAGATCCAGAAGATCCAGATCAGTCCGCCGACAACGATGATCGCCTGGCGGAGAAATTCTGCTACGCCGGTCGTAAGGGTATCGCCAATTTGTGTGATGTCGGAGCTGATGCGGCTGTTCAGTTCGGCTGCCTGGTTCTTCGAGAAAAATTCCATCGGCATGCGCATCAAACGAGCGAATGTAGACTGACGCAGATTCGCAAGCATGTTTTCCGTGGCCTGGGAGAACATGTAAACGCGGAAAAAAGAAAAGATCGCCTGCAGCGTGAAAAGTATCAGCATTTGTATGCCGACCACTTTTGCGATATTCAGCAATTCTGCGCTCTGTAAATCGGTGAGATAAATTTCACCCAGATGATCCGCCAGTTCAGGAGAAGGTTTGGTTTCACCTTCACCGATTACACCGATCAGTTGGCCGAGGAGATAAGGAAAGATGAGCGCGGTAGCGCCGGTGAGTGCAAGAAAAACAAGGCCGAGGTAAAATTTCCAGCGATGGCCGCCCATGTAATGGAAAAGGCGAGAAGAACGCTTTAAGGCTTCTTTCGTGATCTTCGCCTTTGGCATTTCTTCCATTTTCCCGTTTGCTTTAAAGCCTCTCTTGTTACCAGCCATACATTTTAAAATGAGGTCAAAAGTAAATATTCCGGAGCCCGCAAATTCGAGCGCCTACAAACAGGCATTCACAAATTCTGATTTTCCCCTTTTTAGCCCGCCAATTCTTCATTAGATATTGCGGTATAAAAGAAGGCAAGCATTGAAGTGCAGCCCCGAATGCCGGTTTATCCTGTTTTAAGGATGTCGTTTTTGCCGCTGATATTATTTTTAGCGACTTCCGGTTTTCCAAGCTCTTTCAGGGTGCGGATATGCGATACCAGCGCATCGAAGAAAGTTTTTTTCGTGTTGTAGGGCAACCCGAACTCTTCCGCCGTCTGCTGTACAATTGGGGAAATATCCTTGTAATAAACATGACTGATATAGGGAAACAAGTGGTGCTCGATCTGGTAGTTTAATCCGCCGATGTACCATGCCAGCAGCTTGCTTTTACGTGAAAAATTGGCGGTTGTGAGCAGTTCATGAATCGCCCATTCATTGTCAATGTTACCATCCGGATTCAGCGGAGGCTGGTCGACTCCTTCCACTACGTGCGCCATCTGGAATACCAGTGCCATAATGGTTCCTGCAGTGACATGCACGATGATAAATCCGAGCAGGATCAGCCACCAGGGATAATCGGTGAGCCAGAGCGGCAACCCGATTGCGACGAGAAGGTAGACGATTTTTGCTACGGCCATTTTTATAAATTCCTGCCGGGGAATGGCATTTTGCGCACGGGTGAGGCCCCTGCGGCTGTATCCCCACAATTGCGAAAAATCATTCACGAGCTTTGAAATAGTCATCATACTGTAAAGCGCAATGGCGTATATGTACTGAAAACGATGAATTTTGTTCAGTGGCGCTGATCGCGAAAGGCGGATGATCGCGCGTGTCTGAATATCCTCATCCAGTCCGCCGATATTGGTGTAGGTGTGATGCAGGAGATTATGCTGGATTTTCCAGTTGAACAAATTCCCGCCAATCAGGTAGATGGTTCCGCCTACAATGTCATTGACCCAGCCTTTTTCCGAGAATGACCCATGGGCGGCATCGTGCATGACAGACATGCCAACGCCAGCCATTCCAAACCCCATCAATACCGCAAGGGGAAAAATTGCCCAATTGCTCATGGGAACGGTGAGCAAAACCACGAATGGCGCAAGGTACATGGACAGCATGACGATCGCCTTCATGACCATGCGCCAATCGCCTTTTGTTGAGATTTTTTGTTCTTTGAACCAGGCATTTACGTTTTTCCGCAAGGTGGCTGTAAATTGGCTGGGATCTTTTTTGAT
>DATDOQ010000075.1:0-4170 GCA_035293205.1 Bacteroidia bacterium | reverse complement strand
AATTTGGGTGTAAGATCTAGAAAATGGAACAACTCCATTACAGTTGACTGAGACGTAAATGGACCGGTTATTACTTTGGCATGTATTCTTTCCAATGGCCGAAGTGTCCAAGTGGCTTGTATGCCGATAATGAACTTTCCGGCGTTTTTTTTACTGCTGTTAACTATTTGCACCCCGACTCCTGCATAAGGAATAACACGCTGGTTTTGCGGTGAAAATGTAACACTGGGGTTTTCTGTAAACTTTTTTTTTCGCATATAAATGCTTAGCCCTGTTAAAGGACCGAATTCAACGCGGAAATGGTCTTTTATTGTGTGAATTAACCTTGCATATTCGAGCCCGGCATCCAGTTTTGCGTATCTTATTTTAAAATAGTCAAGCCGCTGCATTCCATCCTGTGTTCCGTTATGAAATGTGGTATCCGTCCAGCTGCCGTATAAGGAATAGCCACACGTGGAATACAGCAGGTTCAGGATAAAACAATTTTTAATCGTTTTTTCTGTTCTAAAAGCGAGACCAACACCGGGGCCACCGGCAGGTACTATTCCCAAAGATGAATAATTGAAACCTGGTTCTATTAACTTGGTACTCATAGGCAATGAGCAAGAAACCATAAACCCTACCTGCGCCTTTAATTGAAAACAAAAAAGCAAAATAATTACAAAGACCGTGTATCTCACATGTTACAGACGTCTTGTATTTGATTAAGTTGCCTCGTATATTTACAGGAATGGACCTCATTCGCGAAAAGCTCCTGTTTCTTATTACCACTCCGCTCTATGCCTTTTTTATCGGCGCCGAGATACTGTTCAGCTACTTTCATAACCGTTCGTATTATTCGGCCAAAGGAACGCTGATCAACGTTTGGCTTTCCGGACTGAATTTTATGCTCGACATGATCCTGCGCGGATTCTGCTTGTATTTCCTCACATTGTTTTTCGAATTCAGGACCATCGACATCCAGACACCCTGGGTTTACTGGCTTGTTCTTTTTTTCGCGGAGGACTTCTTGTATTACTGGCTCCATCGGGTCGATCATTATTGCCGGCTGTTCTGGGCTGTACACGTAACGCATCACTCTTCGCAGGAATTTAATCTCACCGTAGGATTCCGTTCTTCCGTTTTTCAACCGCTGTACCGTTTTGTCTGGTTTATTCCACTCGCGATTATGGGTTTCAAGGCGGAAGATATCATGCTGATGTACGGCATCACGCAGCTTTACGGCATTCTTATTCACACGCGCTACATCGGGAAGCTTGGTCCACTTGAATGGATCCTTGCAACGCCTTCCCATCATCGCGTCCACCATGGTACAAATGTAGATTACCTCGACCGGAATATGGGAATGACACTGATCATTTGGGACCGCCTCTTTGGAACTTTCGCCGAAGAAGATGAGCCCGTTAAATATGGCCTGACGAAAAACCTGGAAAATCCGCATCATCCAATCAAAGCCATTTTTCATGAATGGACAGACATGTTCCGCGACCTGAAAAAAGCGCCGGATCTCCAGTCGAAACTCATGTACATTTTCGGTCCGCCCGGATGGAGCCACGATGGAAGCCGCAAAACCTCGGACCAGCTGCGGGAAGAAAAGATGGCGAATGATGCGGATACTGAAGTAACTGTTACAGGGGAAGAATTAGCGCTGGAAAAATCGTGAGGAGTAATAGTGAAAATTGAATAGGTATGAATTTTCCAAAAATAATATTTATTACTCTGGTAATGATATGCGCGCAGCAGGCCATTTCTCAGACTGATCCAGATTCCGTTGTCAATCGTATTTATAGCGCTTGCATTGATTTCATGATAAAAAGGAATGAATTGAAAGACACTAACAATATAGATTATTACAATGGGAGGATGATAATCGTGGAAATAGTTAAAAAAAGTGTATTAGGATTTGCTGAAACCGGAGTATATATTTTAGGAAAACATACCAGTCATTCTCATAATTATCTGTTGTTAAAAAGCGGTGCAGAATTTAAAATATTACTTTTTGAAGATCTTGCGGCAACTTTAAATGATACCATTGACTTTTTATCAATGCATAAGATTTCGTGTGAGACTATTATGCTCTACATCCGGGAGATAAATTATCAGTATAAATTTCAATTTTAGTATTTATATAACAATACATTTTTGTCCGACTGGAAATTCCGATGAACCTGACCCACTTTTCCGTCGCGCATTCTATTTCGGTTCTCCTAAAATGTTTTGTTTTGTAAGCGCAGAGTAAAACTCTCAAATCTTAAATTTATCAGAAATAAAATCTGACTGATTCTATATGCTACACCAATTATATGAAATTCTTGATTGAAAAGTTGTACTGTTTTTTTCGTGAACCTGAGAGAGCCCAATATCATGCTCTAAAGGAAACAATCATGGTTATCGTTCTTGTCGGAAGTTCCTTACTTAATCTGTTATTAATATTATGGATGCAAATTGTGCCGATCAAGAACCATCCGACGCTTACCCTGATGTGGTTTGGTGCATTTGTTGTGCATCTTGTTTTTTCTATTATTCTCATTGGATTTGATACTTCTCTTCATAAAAAGCTTGAGGAGACTTTTACAATGCATTGTAATGCGGAGCGGGCTCCATATCTTCCACTACTAAGAATTCTACTTATAGTTGCTTGTTGTATTTTGTTTGTGTGGTCATTTAAACTTATCTGATGAGTCTTTGGAATTTGTTATTTGGACCCGATAGCCATCGGGTTTGGAATTTCCCCTTTTTGGAATTTACCCCGCTACGCGGGGTCCACATCCGCCACCACCCGCAATTTCTTAAAATCCGGGTGAATTTTAAACTCCAGCATTTCGCGCGCGATCACTTCTTTCATTTTTGTGCTGTTCGCTTCCCGTTCGATCTTCAGCAAAATATTTTTTACGTATTCATCGCGGATCCGGGCAACAGGCGGATATTCCGGGCCCAAAACGCGGTGCGCGAAATTTGCACGGAGACGGTCGGCTAAATGCTGCGCGCCATTGTCGAGGATAAGCTGGTCTTTCCCTTTTATGGATAAACGGATCAGCCGGTGAAAAGGCGGGTAATGAAATTGCAAACGTTCTGTAATTTCTCCGCGGTAAAGCGTTTCATAATCATTCGCCAGCACGCATTGAATGACCTTGTGGGTGGGATTAAATGTTTGTATGATCACTTCCCCTTGTTTTTCTCTTCGTCCGGCGCGTCCTGCAACCTGCGCCATCAGTTGAAAACTTCTTTCGGCGGCGCGGAAGTCCGGGAAATTCATCAGCTGGTCAGCATTCAGAACCGCCACCAACGAAACATTGGCGAAATCCAAACCTTTTGTAACCATCTGCGTGCCTACAAGAATATCAATCTTGTGCGCTTCGAAATCATTGACCAGGTTCTGCAGGCTGAATTTTCCCCGTGTGGTGTCGAGATCCATGCGGGCGATTTTTGCTTCGGGAAAAATGATGGCCAGCTCTTCCTCAATTTTTTCCGTCCCGAAACCGCGCATTTTTAATTCCGTGCTTCCGCATGCTTCGCACGTAGCTGGCGGTATGGTCGTCCAGCCGCAATAATGACAACGGAGCTGGTTCGAATGTTTGTGATAGGTCACGCTCACATCGCAACGCACACAATGCGGAATATGTCCACAGCTCTGGCATTCGATGGAAGGAGCAAACCCCCGGCGGTTCTGAAAAAAAATCACCTGCTCCTTCGCCGCCAGCGCCGCAGTTGTTTTACTGATCAGCGTGGGTGAGAAATGCGATTGCATCAAACGTTTGCGCGTCGCCTCGCGGATATCAACTATTTCTATTTCCGGCAAAGCTGATCCGCCGAAACGTTCCGCCATCTGCGCATGGCTGAACCGCCCGTGCTTCGACTGGTGATAACTTTCCACCGAGGGTGTCGCGGAGCCGAGCAAAGTTTTAGCGCCGTGCATGCGCCCCAGCCAGATCGCGGATTCGCGCGCGTTGTAACGTGGCGCCGGTTCGTGCTGCTTGTAAGATGGATCGTGTTCTTCATCGACCACAATAAGACCCAGCGGGCCAAAAGGAAGAAAAATAGCCGATCGTGCGCCGATGATAACGACGGGGTTGTTTTTAATTACATCCTGCCAGACTTCCACCCGTTCGTTTTCATTAAAACGCGAATGGTAAACCAGCACTTTTTCGCCAAAATGTTTTTGCAGGCGAA
>DATDOQ010000074.1:0-2514 GCA_035293205.1 Bacteroidia bacterium | reverse complement strand
CGATTGGCTTTTTGAATAGTTGCCAGCCGGTGGGCAATCACGATTGATGTTCTTCCCTGCGTAAGCGTTGCGGTCGCCTGCTGGATCAGTATTTCGGATTCTGTGTCGATGGAAGAAGTTGCTTCATCCAGAATCAGGATCGAAGGATTGTAAACATAAGCACGGATAAAAGCGATCAGCTGTCTTTGTCCAACGGAAAGCATCCCGCCGCGTTCTTTCACATCGTAATCATAAGTTCCGGGCAGCTTTGAAATAAAATCGTGCGCACCCACCGCTCGTGCGGCAATCTCCACCTGTTCGCGCGAAATAGCCGGATTGTGCAGCGTGATATTGTTGTAAATGGAATCTGAAAAAAGAAAAACATCCTGCAAAACAACGCCAACATTGCCGCGAAGATCTTCCAGCTTATAATCGCTGATGTTTTTCCCGTCAATAATGATTTCGCCTTTATTATGCTCGTAAAAACGGCTCAGCAAATTAATGATCGTGCTTTTACCTGATCCGGTTGCTCCAACCAGCGCAACGGTCTCACCCGATTTCACATCAAATGAAATTCCGCGCAAAACCCAATCTTCATCTTTATACGCAAACCAGACATTCCGGAATGAAAGATTGCCTTCGAGGTGTGGGGCGGCTTCGGTTCCTGCATCCGGAATAAAGGCGTCGGTGTCCATTACTTTAAAAACACGTTCAGAAGAAACCATTCCCATCTGCAAAGTGTTGATGCGGTCGGCTAGCATTCGTATCGGGCGGAAAAACTGGTTGATCAATAATACAAACAGGGTGACATCACCGGGTTTTGCAAAACCGCCATAAATTTCTTTTCCGGCATACCATACGAGCAGGCCGAGTGAAATCGAAACAAGAATTTCCACAACCGGAAAAAAAATCGAATAATAAAGCACGGAGCGGATATTGGCATCGCGGTGTTTCGCATTGATCTCCCCGAAACGGTCCATTTCCACCCGCTCGCGGTTAAACACCTGGACAATTTTCATTCCCGTAATATGCTCCTGCACAAAAGTGTTCAAACGCGCAACCTGGTTGCGGACATCATTGAAAGTCGCCTTCACCGCATTCTTAAACCACCATGTTGCCAGGAACATGAGCGGTATTGTTGTCAACACAACGAGCGTCACCTCCCAATTGATGTATAGCATGGCGACGAGGTAAACGACGATCGTAAGCAAATCCCCGGCAATGACGATAAATCCTTGTGAAAAAACATCGTTGATCGCTTCGATGTCGGAAATCACGCGTGTGACCAGCATGCCGATCGGAGTCTGGTCGAAATAACGGGACTTGAAACGGATGACGCGGCTGTGCAACTGAACGCGCAGGTCTTTTACAATTCGCTGGCCAAGCAAGCTGGTGCAATATCCATTCAGGAACTGCATCACCGATTCGAGCAGCAAAAGACCGATCATGATCACGCAAAAAAGAATCAGCTGGTCATGCCTCCAATCTGCATCCGATGATGACGATGGAATGCCAACATATTCATTGACCGTATGCCGGATCAGCAAAGGTCTTACCACGGATAAAAAAGAAAGTGTGACCGTTAATACGATCGCAGTTGAAAACAAACCACGGTACGGACGTGTATAGCCGAGAATGCGCCATAGCACTTTTTTGTTCAACACCGATCCTTTGTTTTCACTCATACAATTCCAGGGCAAAAGCCCGCTTCAATATTTTTAGTCCAGCCTGAATTCTTTCGGGTACTGAATATCCGTCAGGAACAGACCTTCCGCCGGCACCGACATTCCGGCTTGCGATCGTTTACCAGATTTGATAATGCGGCGCACATCTTCCGGAACGAGTTTTCCACGACCAACATCCACCAAAGTTCCAACAATTGCGCGCACCATATTCCGCAAAAACCGGTTGGCGGTTATGGAAAAGAATAAACCTGTTTCCGTTTTATGCCATTTCGCTTTTTTAACGGTGCATAAAGTTGTTTTGCTGCTTCCCCCGGTTTTACTGAAAGCGATAAAATCTTCGTACGCAAGCAGAATTTTAGCGCCCCTGTTCATGGCGGCCGTGTTCAGCTTTTCGTGCAGCTCCCACGAAAGATCGGAACCAAACGGATCTTTAACGTGCGAGATGTGGTATTCGTAACTGCGCCATTTCGCCGCATATCGCGCGTGCGCATTTTCCTGCTTCATTTTATAGATCTGCCGGATGGCTATTCCGTGCGGCAATATTTTATTCAGGCGAAAAATGATTTGCTCATTGGCCGCGAGATCATCTTTCACACTGTCGAAATGCGCGTAAAATTTGCGGGCATGTACGCCTGTGTCCGTTCTTCCGCATCCCACGCAGGAAATTTCTTCGCGCAGGAGCAAACTCATTTTTTTATTCAGTTCTTCCTGAACAGTTGGGGCGTTGGTCTGAAACTGCCAGCCGCAAAAGGCGGTGCCATTATAAGAAAGGCGGATGAAGTAACGATGCACGCGTGAGGATTGGTGGCGCAAAGTTAGAGAAAAGATAGAGGAAGATGTTGGTACATAG
>DATDOQ010000073.1:0-6059 GCA_035293205.1 Bacteroidia bacterium | reverse complement strand
TTCCTGATTTTATTTTGAAGCTGGGAAACAAAATAATGTGATAAGACCAAGCCTCAACTTCACTTGTAGTTTAGTTAATTTATTGTATATCAATAATATACAGAAGATCAAATGAACGATTATACCTTAAACCTTCCGCGTTGACAAGCGAAAAAAGATAATCCCAATATAAACTGTGCGTTTCATTCAGAGTAGTCCAGCCCTGTAAGACAGCGCAAACGGTGCCTCAAATTTTTATTTTACAAAAGGAAAAAACGCGAACAAAAACGCGTGACGTACCGAAGCGTGTCATGCTGAGTAGTCCCGCCAAATAAAAAGAGGAAAAATTGTGCTTTACACTTTTCGTGGTAAAGGAAGAATACGTTAAACTAAATCGCGGGACCGTCATGCTGAGTAGTCCCGCGTTTTAAAAAGAAGAAAAATTATTCTTTAACCCTTGCGTAGCAAAGGAAGGCGCAGTCGAACTTATGTGCGGGACGTACCGAAGCATGTCATGCTGAGTAGTCCGGCGTATTAAAAAGAGGAAAATTTGTGCTTAACCTTTTCGTGGCAAAGGAGGAAGAAGGCGAATAATGCTGGACGTACCGAAGCATGACGCCGGACGTACCGAAGCATGACTATGGCACAAACTTGAATTGTTTCCCGAGATAGCGCGCGGAACCACCAAGCTGTTCTTCGATGCGAAGAAGCTGGTTGTATTTCGCGATCCGGTCGGAGCGGGAAGCTGAACCTGTTTTGATCTGTCCGCAGCTGAGCGCGACAGAAAGATCCGCGATGGTCGTGTCTTCCGTTTCACCGGAGCGGTGACTCATCACGCTTGTGTATGCATTCGTATGCGCCAGCTGCACCGCATCGATGGTTTCGGTAAGCGAACCGATCTGGTTGACCTTGATCAAAATTGAATTCGCTACACCGGAAGTAATCCCCTTTGCAAGGCGGTCGGTATTGGTAACAAAAAGATCATCGCCCACGAGCTGCACATCAGCGCCGATTTTTTCCGTCAGCTTTGCCCAGCCTTCCCAGTCATCTTCTGCCAGACCGTCTTCAATGGAAAGGATGGGATATTTTTTAATCCAGCCGGCCCAGAGCTCCACCATTTCATCGCTGCTTAAACTTTTTCCATCCGACTTTTTGAAAACGTATTGTTTGGTTTTCGCGTCGTAGAACTCAGATGCCGCGGCATCCATAGCAATAAAAATATCTTCACCGGGCTTGTATCCGGCTTTTTCAATTGCTTTCAGCACATAACCGATCGCGTCGTCATTGCTTTTGATATTCGGCGCGAATCCGCCTTCATCGCCGACATTCGTAGATAGTCCGTTGTCTTTTAAAACACCTTTCAGGTGATGAAAAACTTCCGTTCCCATGCGCAATGCTTCGCTGAATTCACCTGCGCCTACCGGCATGATCATGAATTCCTGGAAATCGATCCCGTTATCCGCATGTGCGCCGCCGTTCAGAATATTCATCATCGGGATGGGCAAGAGAAATGCATTGACACCGCCCACGTAACGGTAAAGCGGCTGGCTTGCTTCTTCGGCTGCGGCTTTTGCGGCTGCAAGCGATACACCGAGAATGGCGTTCGCGCCGAGATTGGCTTTATTCGATGTTCCATCAAGCGCGATCATTTTTGCGTCGATCTGCGCCTGGTCAAAAATATACATGCCGTTTAGCTCTTCACGGATCGTGGTGTTCACATTGTTTACTGCTTTCTGAACACTTTTGCCGAGATACTGCGCTTTATTTCCATCGCGCAGCTCCACCGCTTCATGTTTCCCGGTTGACGCGCCGGAAGGTACCGCTGCGCGTCCGAGCGTGCCCGATTGTGTCACAACATCCACTTCGATAGTTGGATTGCCCCGGGAATCTAAAATCTGGCGGGCCTGGATTTGTGCGATGAAGCTCATGTGATTGGGTTATAGGTTGGTTGAGTTGTTAGTTTGTTGAGTTGGTTAAGTAATTGTGTTGAAGAGTTGGTTGAGTTACTTACTTGATGTTTTCGTACGAGCTTATTAGAATTACAAAATACTTAACCAACTTATCTACTTAACCAACCAATCTACTTATCCAACTTAATGAACCTCTCACAAACGCCCGCCGCCGGCAAGTTCAGGAACGCCGGACATCATTCCAACGAAATCATCAAAAAGATAACGTGAATCATGCGGACCCGGCGCAGACTCGGGGTGGTACTGCACACAAAAAACTTTTTTCACACGGTGACGAAATCCTTCGATCGTTCCATCATTGAGGCTCACGTGCGTAATTTCTATATCCGGATTTTTCGCGATATCATCGGCGCTCACGGCGAACCCATGATTCTGCGAAGTGATTTCACATTTTCCGGTAATGAGATTTTTAACCGGGTGATTAATGCCGCGGTGACCGTTATGCATCTTGAAAGTCGTCAATCCAAATGCCTGGCCGATCAGCTGCTGACCCAGACAGATTCCAAAAACCGGCGTGCCGCTTTCGATCAGCTGCTTTACAGTTTCAGTTTCCTGGGGCATGGCGCCGGGATCACCGGGACCGTTTGAGATCATGAAACCATCGGGTTCCCACGCGAGCATTTCCGCAACGGTGGCCTGCATCGGGAAAACTTTTACAAAACAATCGCGTTCGGTCAGGCATCGGATGATGTTGGCTTTTACACCCACATCCATTACCGCCACTTTTAAAGGAGAAAAAGGATTACCTGCGGTATACGCTTCTTTGGTGGTTACTTTAGAAGACAACTCCAGGCCAGCCATGGAAGGAACTTTGGCAAGCTGCTTCTTCAGTGAATTAATATCCGAGTTATCACTTGAAATGATCGCGTTCATAGCGCCTTTGCTGCGAATATGCCGAACAATCGCGCGTGTATCCACTTCACAAATGCCCACTATGTTTTGTTCAATAAAATATTCCTTTATCGACTTGTCCGCCTCCGGACGGGAATGTACTTCGCTGAATTTTTTGCAGACAAGCCCCGCAATTTTAATGGTGGCGGATTCCTCTTCATCTTTCCGGATCCCGTAATTGCCGATATGCACATTCGTCGCCACGAGGATCTGGCCGAAATAAGACGGGTCGGTAAAAATTTCCTGGTAACCGGACATGCCGGTGTTAAAGCAAATCTCACCGGTTGCCGTTCCGATGGCGCCTGCTGCTCTGCCATAAAACACGGTTCCATCGGCGAGCAATAAAACTGCGGGCGGAAGCGCCGTGTATTTCAGCTTGTGTGATCTGGTTTCTTTCTCTTCCAAAGGTTCAACAGATTTGGATTGAACGGCCCATTAGCCATTTAAACTAAAAGAAAAAAGGGATATGGCAAAATTACCTTATCCCTTTTGGTACTGAAATCAACTTGCTGACAAATTATTCACTTTTCTCTTCTGCAGCATTTTCTGTTGATGGCGTTTCTGTCTTTTTCACTTTCCCACGGCCACGGCGGGTTGTCTTTGCCTTGTGGGCTTCACCTTTGACATTGGTGTACACTTCGTTAAAGTCAACCAGTTCGATCAGGCACATTTCAGCGCTATCGCCACGGCGTTTTGCAGTTGGTTTTGAACTGATGGAAAGGCTGTACTTTATGATGCGTGTGTATCCGCCCGGGCGGGTTGCCACTTTTGGTCCAATTTCCTTGAACAGCTCAGCCACAGCTTCTTTATTGTTCAGGTGACTGAACACATGCCGGCGGTTGTGCATATCATCGAGCTGTGACTCAGCCGGCTTTGAGCGGGTGATGAGCGGCTCGACGTAAGTGCGCAGCGCTTTTGCTTTTGCCAGCGTGGTATTGATCCTTTTGTGGAGGATCAGCGAGCTCGCGAGGTTGGAAAGAAGCGCCGATCGGTGGCTCTTCGTGCGGCTCAGGTGGTTTATTTTATGTCCGTGTCTCATTTTCTGTTTCTACTTTACGACAGCGAATTATTAATCGCGGTCAAGCTTGTATTTCACAACGTTCATTCCGAAGTTGAGGCCTTTGCTTGCCACAAGTTCTTCCAATTCGGTGAGTGATTTTTTTCCGAAGTTGCGGAATTTCAGCAGGTCATTCTTGTTGAAGGAAACCAGGTCGCCGAGCGTTTCAACATCCGCAGCTTTCAGGCAATTGAGCGCGCGAACGGAAAGATCCATGTCAACGAGCTTTGTCTTCAGCAGCTGGCGCATGTGCAGCGAATCTTCATCAAATTCCTCCGCGGAAGCTTTCTCAACCGTATCGATGGTGATTTTCTCATCGGAGAAGAGCATGAAATGATGGATCAGGATCTTGGCCGCCTCTTTGAGCGCATCTTTCGGATGAATGGAACCATCGCTTACAATCTCAACAACTAATTTTTCGTAGTCGGTCTTTTGTTCCACGCGGTAATTTTCAACCGCATATTTTACGTTACGGATTGGTGTGTAGATCGCATCGATCGGGATTAATCCGATAGGCGCGTTTACCGGTTTATTTTCGTCAGCCGGAACATATCCGCGGCCTTTTTCGATGGTCAACTCAAACTTCAGCTTGACATTCGCTTCCATGTTGCAGATCACAAAATCAGGATTCAGCACCTGGAAGCCGGATGTGAATTTGCCGATATCACCCGCGGTGAGCTGCGTTTTACCGGTGATGTTTACCACTACCTTTTCGCTTTCCGTGGTGTCGATCTGGCGCTTAAAACGAACCTGTTTCAGGTTAAGTACGATCTCCGTAACGTCTTCCATCACACCTTTCAGCGTGGAGAATTCGTGGTCCACCCCGTCAATTTTGAGTGTAGTCACTGCGTACCCTTCGAGTGAAGAAAGAAGGATACGGCGAAGTGCATTACCGATAGTGATGCCATATCCCGGTTCCAGCGGGCGGAATTCAAAAAGTCCATCAGTTTCATTGGACTGGATCATGATCACTTTATCAGGTTTCTGAAATGCAAGGATGCCCATAGTGGTTATGTTCGGTTCGTGTTAGACAATTATAGTTCAGAAGCAATTTGCGCTGCTTCCTGCGCTGTATGTATTATTTAGAATACAATTCGACGATGAGCTGTTCTTTGATATTCTCCGGAATCTGTGTGCGCTCCGGATAGGTCACGAATTTTCCTTCCAGCGTCGAAGCATTGAATTCGATCCATGGATATTTCGAAAGAGAGCCGATAGAATTAGTAATGGATTCCAGTGTCTTTGACTTTTCGCGAACCGCAATCACATCACCGGGCTTCAGTGTATAAGATGGAATGTTCACAACTTCGCCATTCACTGTAACGTGACGGTGCGATACCAGCTGGCGAGCTCCCGAGCGTGTAGGCGCGATGCCCATGCGGTAAACCACGTTATCAAGACGCGATTCGATCAGCTGGAGAAGTACTTCACCAGTGATTCCTTTTGCACGCGATGCGCGGTCAAACGCAAGCGCGAACTGGCGCTCGAGAATGCCGTAGGTGTATTTCACCTTTTGCTTTTCAGCAAGCTGAACGGCATATTCCGATTTTTTAGCCCGCTTGCCGGCGAGGCCATGCTGGCCAGGACCGTACTGCTTTTTCTCCAGGACTTTATCCGGTCCGAAGATGGGCTCTTTGAACCTGCGGGCGATTTTTGATTTTGGGCCGATGTATCTTGCCATTTGTTGAATAAAATTGCTTCGTTTATAATTTATACGCGACGGCGTTTCGGCGGACGGCAGCCGTTGTGCGGAATCGGTGTGATGTCCATGATTTCGGTCACTTCAATGCCGGCCTGGTTGAGCGTGCGTATCGCGGATTCGCGTCCGCCACCCGGACCTTTTACATACACTTTCACTTTGCGGAGACCTGCTTCGTAAGCAACTTTCGCTGCATCCCCGGCAGCTGTCTGGGCAGCGTAAGGTGTGTTCTTTTTAGAACCGCGGAAACCCATCTTCCCGGCGCTCGACCATGAGATCGTTTGACCGGCAAGATTCGTGAGCGTAATGATGATGTTGTTGAACGTTGCGTTGATATGCGCTTCGCCTACAGCGTCAACTTTTACGACTCTTTTCTTTGTTGCGGCTTTCCCTGCGGGAGCGGCGGTTTTGCCTGTAGCCTGCTGTTGTTGTTTTGCCATTTTCTTTTTTCTCATTACGCTGC
>DATDOQ010000072.1:0-6557 GCA_035293205.1 Bacteroidia bacterium | reverse complement strand
GCTTTTGAACGAAGACGAAATACTTCCTGCCGGTGACACAACAGGAATTTTGATCTATAAGCCGGAAAGCCTATAAAAGTAACGCCGAAGAAAAAATAAAAGCGTCTAATTATTCCGCGGTTTACCGTTGTCGTATTTGTAAATGAAATGATCCGCTGAAAGAGGTCCGGATCCTTCCACGAAAAATACCACCAGCAGGATCATCACGATCAGCGAGGTGGTGAATTCATACAGCTCAAATGCGCCTGTTCCCTGTCCGGTGAGAATAACCGCGCCTACCAGGATAGGAAGATTGAACAACACCGCCCAGCGGGTGATGAGCCCAAGCGCGATGAGCAGACCACCGGCAAAATGCACTAGCGGTATGTAATTGGTCAGGAACATGGACCATAATCGCATGTCGTTCTCACCCATCATTCGTTTCAGGTCCTGGCCATCACGGGCGAATTCGATGCCTTTGTAAAACAGAAAGCTGCCGAGCGCGATCCTTACGAAATCAAGCCAGGCAGGATGGTGTGTGTCTCCCCAATGGAGTAAGCGTGTAAGTGTATTCATAAAAAAGGCCCCTTCTTTTTTAGGTGAAAGAATGTCGCACTTCTGTTTGAACTTCAACGCAATTTAACTCCTGAGTTTGCCAAATGCAATATTGTTTTTGTGGAAATTTTTCCTTATATTATTTTTTTGCAGGTCAGCGCATGGGAATATCGATCAGCAGCAGATCGCTGCCCGGTTCAATTTCCATTGGAAAATCAGCGGTTTCAGCAACGCCCAGCGCATCGCGTCGCAAAAGGGTATGTTCGCCGATCCTGACGCTTCCTTCGAGGACAAAAACATAAACACCATTTCCTTCTTTTTTTACCTGGTATTTCACGATAGTTTTTTCGGTAAAATGCCCGAGTGAGAGCCATGCATCCTGGTTAATGGGCAAAGCGTCGTCCTGACCGCCTGGCGCAACCACAGTCTGTAATTTATTGATGCGGCCGGCTTCAGGAAATATTTTTTGTGCATACTGTGGGCTGATGCCTTTTTCCTTCGGAAATATCCAGATCTGCAGAAATTTAGCGGGATCCGTTTCAGATGCGTTCACTTCTGAATGTTCGATGCCGCTGCCGGCAGACATAATCTGTACTTCGCCCCTGCGAATGATCTCGTTGCGCCCGGTTGAATCGTTATGCTGTAACGCACCGACGAGGGGAATGGAGATAATTTCCATATCGTTATGCGGATGCCGGCCAAATCCTCTTCCCGCCGCGATAGCATCGTCATTCAACACACGCAGGAGGCCAAAATGGATCTTTTCCGGATCATAATAACCGGCAAAGCTGAAAGAATGCCAGCTTTCGAGCCAGTCGTGCTGTGCGTGGCCGCGGGCGGCGGCAGGATGGAAAATGGTTTTCATTTTATAGTTCAGGTTTGATAAGGAAAACTTGTTTCTAATTCATAACCGCGATTATTATTGTTCAGGACACAATATTGGGTAAAATATGCTTTTCAAAACGGCAGCGTGTGTGACATCCCGGTTAAACAGGGCGCGCAATAACAACGTTTTTAAAAGAACCACAGAGGTCAAAACGAGGTATGCATCCGCCGCGGCGGAGGCACAGAGGCTGTTTGCGCTTGAGGATACGTTTGAGCAAATGGTATTCATTACGCAAAATTCATGGTGAAAATGACGTCAATTCAACATTGTTGTATCTTTTATTTATTTTTCTTCTTTTAGAAAAAATAAGTAAAAAGTAGCAACTCAGGGCTTAGTTCGGTTTCGTCACCGGCACTTCGATCGTGACGATCGTTGAGTCTTTGCCGTCAACACTTTTTTTCCCAACGCCGTAATCACCGCTGAAAATGGTCATGGTGCCTTTGAGTAAAGAACCGGCTGGCGACTCGATCATCTGGAAAGGAATGTCGATCGTACGGACCGAATCGCGCAGGGAAAGCTTGCCGGTGGCGACAAAACCTGCGTCTGTTTTAACGACTTTTTCGGAGGTGAAAGAGATCAGCGGATGTTTTTCGACATCAAAAAATTCGACGCTTTTCAGATGCGCATCCCGCTTCTCATTGGCGGTGTTGAGCGTAGTGGCATCAATTGTTGCATTGATGACGGCAGTTCCTGGCGTAAGCGGATCGAGATCGATGGTAGCGTTCAGACCGGTAAACGTACCGCTATGTTTGGATTTAGGCTGATCCCATGTGATTTTAGCTTCTTTTGCATTTACAATCCATGGGCTGCTGATAAGAGTGAAGGAATAGATTCCGGCAACAACTCCGATAGCTATCGGAGTTGCACCGGTAAGAAGAAAGGTTCTGATTTTCATTTGGTGTTTTTTATTTATTGGTTTTTGTTGAGTTGATCATTTGATGAACGGATGTGAATTTTTAGCCCGGATGGCAGCGTTACCCCGCAGCCGGAGGTACGGAGGCGAGGAGTATAGCGGACAGCCGGAGCACAGGTCATTTGATGCACTTAATGATTCTGCTCCATATATGGGCATCATCAATAACCTACCATTTCTTCGTTCTCTGCGCAGCGCATATATGGGCATCTCTAATAACCCATCATTATTTCGTTGGCTGCGCAGTGCAAATTCCTCATTTATGTGAGTAAACTCATGCTTCATTCTGATGGGTTATTAGAGATGCCCTTATATTACTTTTTTTTATTCTGTGTACCTACATATTTTATTCCAAATTTTTTTTAACCGCGGTATTTATCTAGCATATCGGCAATATCATTTGCTTCCTTTTCGCTGAGGTGCTTAAGCCGGGCGTCGAACTCATTCATTTGCTTGTCGAGCTGGCTTAAAAGATCAAGGCCTTTTTGTGTGATGCGCACATCCACCTGGCGGCGGTCTTCGGGGCAGGTTTTGCGGTCGACAAATTTTTTCGCGAAAAGCTTTTCCACGAGCCTGGAAGCATTGGAGCTGCGGTCGATCATGCGTTCCTGGATAAGGCTGACAGATGCGGCTGCCGGAAATTGTCCACGCAAAATACGGAGCACATTAAATTGTTGGGGCGTGATGCCGAAGGGCTTTAAGATCCGCTGATGACGAATTTGCAACCAGGATGCGGTAAACAAAATGTTGACCATCATCCGGTGGTAAGGATTGGCAAACTGTTTTTGTTTTATTTCGTCTTCGAGCTTCACAGTTCAAATATATGTATTAACATCTAATGTATCTACATGAAGATATACTTTTATTTATATATCTCTGTTTATCAAACAAATAAAATTAATACTTAAACAATAACATTAAGGTTATTTATTCATCCTCTGATCAAAAAATTCCGGACCCTGGAAAAAATACTGTGTAACAAGGTCTTTCATCAGATATCTTTTTCCTTCTTTTTCCGCAGTCACAAAAGCATCGGTCTGACCGGCCTTAATAATTTTCTGCCTGTAAGCTTCCGCTTCACCCAATGTTTCGAATTTACCCATGGTGAAGCGCGTAATTCCATCGTCGAGCACGATGCGATCAATTGGTCCCAATGTATCGAGATGATTTGAAGCGTAGTGGGCCGGGAAATTGTAAGCCGCTACCTGCACACGGAAATAAAGTCCCTGTGATTTCGCTTCGCCGTAATACTTTACGATCATATCGTAATCGTAAGGATTCAACAGACGCATGGACAAAGAGTCCAACGGGATCGTCTTGAACAAGGCGCTGTCCACACGCAGAGCACGTTTGACTTTGTAACCCGGCGAATAAAATGGCACATTGATCTCGATCCGTTTCATCGGGCCTGTCTGTGTTCCATCGGCGGTTTTAATTGCGTTTTCAACCCCACCCTCCAACTCATACGTGATCTTATATTTTTTCCCCTGCGGCAGGATCATGAGGTATTTTCCGGTTGCCGGATTGGTGTGCACGCTGAATTTCCGCAGCTTTCCTTCTTCATCGCGGACATTTACGGTTGCACGCGCAGGTTGTTCATCTTTTGTAACAACACCATACACCATCAGCACATTTACATCTTTCAGCCCAAAGTCGCCCGACACGAGATAAATGTCCTGTTCTCCGAGTCCGCCTGGTTTTCCGGAAGAATAATAACCATGACGGCCATCGGCGCCCAGCACAAAATATTTATCATCGCCGGGTGTGTTGATTGGATAACCCATGTTTTTTGCGGGTGAAGGTTCCGCCCAGGCGCTGTCGACCTGCTCAAGGTCTGTGTGGAAAATATCATAACCGCCCATGCTGTTATGCCCTTCGGAGCTGAAAATTAGTGTAATCCCGTTGGGATGTAAAAAAGGCGCGTCTTCGTTATCGGCAGTATTGATTTTGGGACCGAGATTTTTCACTTTTCCCCAGGTGCCATCTTCCAGCTGCGATGCAACATAAATATCACGACCACCAAAACCACCGGGCCGTTCACTTGCAAAATACATGGTCTGCAAATCATTTGACAAAGTGGCGCTTCCCTCCCACGATGAAGAATTCACATCGCCACGCACCGGCTGCGGCCAGGACCAATTCAAACCATCCAGCGCGCTGAGGTAAATATCACCATTGCCTTCTTCTCCTTTGAAAATAAGCAAGGTCAGTCCGTCGTTGGAGATTCCGATGCATGCATCATGTCCATAAGTATTGATCATCGTGTCAAGCGACGCCGGGGCTGTCCAGCTGCTTTTACTCTTCCGACTCACGAAAATATCTTCATAATATTCTCCCAGGGTATCCGGTGTGCCAGGATACAACTGTAAACCGCCAATGGATCTTGAACCGCGGTAAGTAAAGATCATTAAGGAATCATCGGCGGTAACCACCGGTACATATTCGGAATTTCCGGTATTGACGGGTTCACCGATGTTTGAAATATTCACAGCCACCGGATGCGCCTTCAGCTCTTTCGCATTCAGGCAATATTTTTTCACTTTTTCCGCTTCGGCGCGATTTTCCGGTTTGATATTTTTTTTACCCAGGTATGTTTCCACGCTGGCAATGCCTTCATCGTAGCGCTCGTTGAGGTGATACGCACGGGCGATCAGCAGGTCGATATCCGCCGCTTTTGGATTCTTTTCCTTTACGCGCAGCAGATAATCAAGCGCAAGGGGAGCTTCATCGGTTTTATGCAAAAGACAAATACCGATTTTGAAAATGAGGTAATCGTTATTTCCATAAAGCGGTTCGAGGGAACGGTAAAGCGGAAGCGCGCGCAGGTAGGCGCCATTGTCATAATGCTCTTCCGCGATGTAAAATGCTAACGACCCCTTTTTGTCCTGCCGGAAACCCGGACCTAATTCAATATCCTGGGCCATCAGGATGCTCTGCGAAAACAACAGCAGCACCAGGCAAAAAAACCGGCTTCGAATCATATAAATTTATGTGGCTAAAGCCAAAATTAATTGATTTTTAGTTTATCAGTCAGATAAATCTGACTGAAATGGATTTGCAGCTTATAAATCCATTTACGGTTTGCTTCAACAAACCGTAAATAACTCAAAAAAGGGCTTTAGCCCCATAAAATCCAGCGTATGGATGCTTGCATTGCCAGGATTGATCTGAGGTAAGTAGCAATTATTATTCCTGAATCCGGTTGTGCTTTCCGTGGATCTGTTCATGCCTGCTTTTGATTCCCAGGGCAGCGATCCACCCGGTCGTCCAGGCCGACTGAAAGTTAAATCCACCCGTTACACCGTCGATATCGAGCACTTCGCCGGCGAAAAAAAGACCGGGCATTTTTTTGCTTTCCATGGTCCTGAAATCAATTTCATCCAGCGCAACGCCGCCGCAGGTAACGAATTCCTCTTTGAAGGTGGTTTTTCCACGGACGGGATAAATGTCATGCAACAGGGCTTTCGAAAGTTCGAGTGACATTTTTTTTGAAAGATCCGCCCAGCGTGTTTCGGCCACGATCCCGTATTTATCGAGCAGAAATTGCCATAAGCGCTTGGGAATGGCTGAAAAGGCTGGTGTTTCAACAAATTTTGCAGGCTCATGTTGTTTTTTATCAGCAATCAGCTTTTTTACATCATCCTCATTCACCGCGGGTAGCCAGCTGATACGGACATTAAAATTGTAATTCATGCCGGCAAGCACACGCGCGCCCCATGCGGAAGATTTCAGAATTGCCGGTCCGCTCATGCCCCAATGCGTTATCAACAGGGGTCCTTCGGTTTCGACTGTGGTATTTTCAATCCGCACCCGCGCGTTCTGCACACTCACACCCATGAGCTGCGTGATCTTGTTTCCTGGCATGTTGAAGGTAAAAAGCGATGGAACCGGCTCAATGATGTGGTGCCCTGTTTCCCGGATGAATTCATACGAAACCGATTTGGGAAATCCGCCCGATGCTATCAACAGGCTGAGACAGGAATAGATTTCTCCGGCTTTTGTGGTTAGCAGAAATTGATCACCGGTTTTTTCAATTTTTATAATATCATGGCCAGTGAGAATTTCAATTTGCTTCAGAGCAGCTTCATTTTGTAAACAATTGATCACCGTCGCAGAATCGTCGGTAACAGGAAACATGCGGCCATCCGTTTCGGTTTTCAGCTTCACACCGCGGGATTCAAACCATTCGACTGTATCAGTGGTACTGAACCGGCTGAAAGGTCC
>DATDOQ010000071.1:0-5040 GCA_035293205.1 Bacteroidia bacterium | reverse complement strand
AAAAAAAATTGATAACGTTTATCACCTCGCTGCTTATGCCGCCGAGGGACTCAGTCACTTCATCAAACGTTTTAATTACACGAATAATCTCATCGGGAGCGTCAATCTTATCAATGAATCGGTGAAGCACAAAGTGAAGTGTTTTGTTTTCACTTCTTCTATTGCAGTGTACGGGGAATTAAAACCGCCCATGCGCGAAGACATGATTCCTGTTCCCGGAGATCCCTACGGAATAGCAAAGCTCGCTGTTGAGCAGGAGTTGCGCGTGACGTATGAAATGTTCGGGCTCGACTACATTATTTTCCGTCCGCATAATGTGTATGGCGAATTCCAGAACACCGGCGACCGCTACAGGAATGTGGTTGGAATTTTCATGAACCAGCTTATGCTTGGAAAACCGTTGACAATTTTTGGCGATGGCACGCAGACAAGAGCTTTCAGCTATATCGGAGATATTTCGCCGCTGATCGCAAATTCGGTCAACATAGCTGCGGCGAAAGGGCAGGTTTTCAACATCGGAGCGGATACTAATTATGCGGTGAGTGAACTCGCAAAAGAAACTATGAACGCGATGGGCATCGCCGGAGAAATCCGTTACCTGCCGGCCCGCCATGAAGCGATGCAAGCGCATGCGGATCACAGTAAAGTGAAAAAGATATTTGGTGAAACGAAAATCACACCGCTGGCGAATGGTCTGCGCAAGATGGCGGAATGGGTGAAAAAAGCCGGCGTGCGAAAAAGTCAGCGCTTCCGTGAAATTGAAATTTTTGAAAAGCTGCCGCCAGTCTGGCTGGAAGAATAGTTTTCATTTATATTGGCAAAAAGTAAATGAAAAAGATCCTCTTCATTGCGGCGCATCGCCCTGACCGTTCACCGAGTCAGCGTTTTCGCTTTGAACAATATCTTGATTACCTGAAAGCGAATGGATTCGATCACGATTTCTCTTACCTGATTTCTGAAGACGATGATAAAAAGTTTTACAGTCCGGGAAAACTGCGGACCAAAACATCCATTTTTCTTCGCAGCGTCTGGAAAAGATTGCGTGATACCTGGCGCGCAGGCAACTATGATATCATCTTCGTGCAGCGTGAAGCATTTCTGACGGGGTCCACTTATTTTGAAAGAAAATTCAAAGCTGCAGGCGCAAAGCTGGTGTATGATTTTGACGATGCGATCTGGAACCTCGATGTATCGGAGGGAAACAGGACTTTCGGGTGGTTGAAAAAGCCCGGTAAAACTGTCGAGCTGATCGCGCTCAGCGACCTTGTTATCGCGGGCAACCGCTATCTGGCAGATTATGCAATTCACCATAACCCCAACGTGGTGATCGTCCCGACCACGATCGATACAAACAGGTATAAGCCGGTTCCGCGTAATACGGACGGTCAAATATGCATTGGCTGGAGTGGCAGCATCACCACGATGAAACATTTTGAATACGCCCTTCCTTTTTTGACCGCGCTGAAAAAAAAATTCGGCGAAAAAATAAAGATCAAGATAATCGGTGACGGCGCTTATATGAATGAAACGCTCGGCATTCGTGGAATTCCCTGGATTAATAATGACGAGGTAAAGGAATTGGCGGAATTCGATATAGGCATTATGCCGCTCCCGGACGATGAGTGGGCCAAAGGAAAATGCGGACTGAAAGGATTGCAATACATGGCGCTTGGCATTCCAACGGTCATGTCGCCGGTTGGCGTGAATACGGAAATTATTTCTGACGGTGTAAATGGTTTTCTTGCAACCACTACAGAAGAATGGGTCGGCTGCATCACCCGTTTGATCGATTCGCCTGCTTTGCGCGCGGAAATCGGCGCGGCGGCACGGAGAACGGTTGAACAAAAATATTCAGTGGATGCCTGGAAAGATGTATATGTGCAGCTGATGAAAAACCTGGCATCAGGCTAAGAAGCTGTTTAAAACGTTAATTTTGTGTTTCAAGAAGAAAAAATGGAAACAGTCACTACACTTAAGAATACAGCCCTCACAAAGAAGCACATCGCCCTCGGCGCAAAAATGGTTCCTTTCGCGGGGTACAACATGCCGGTTTTGTATGCGGGCCTGAATGAAGAACATCTGACCGTCCGGAATGCCGTCGGCGTGTTTGACGTTTCACACATGGGCGAATTTATCCTGAAAGGTGAAAAGGCAATTGACCTGATCCAGTACGTTACCACGAATGATGTGGCGCAATTATACGATGGCCGGGTGCAATATTCCTGTCTCCCCAATGGAAAAGGCGGCATCGTGGATGATCTGCTCGTTTACCGGCTCGATGAAAAAACATACATGCTCGTTGTCAATGCCTCTAATATTGAAAAAGACTGGAACTGGATCAGCAAGCACAATTCCTTCGGCGTGGAAATGAAAAATATTTCCGACCGCACTTCGCTGCTCGCCGTGCAGGGACCAAATGCGCTGCAAACTTTGCAAAAGCTGACGGAAATTAATTTAAGTGAAATTCCCTATTACCACTTCAAAAAAGGCAAATTCGGTGGTGAAGACAATATCCTTATTTCAAATACGGGTTATACCGGCGCGGGCGGGTTTGAAATTTATTTTGATAATACAGTAGCTGAAAAAATGTGGGACGTGATCTTTAAAGCAGGGGAAGAATTTGGCATCAAACCGATTGGACTCGGCGCCCGCGATACGCTCCGGCTCGAAATGGGATTCTGTCTTTATGGAAATGATATTGATGACACTACTTCACCCATCGAAGCCGGTTTAGGCTGGATCACAAAATTCAACAAAGAATTTATTGATAAAGATCTTTTGCTGCAGCAAAAAGAAAAAGGCACTTCGCGCAAACTCGTGGCCTTCGAAATGATTGATCGTGGTATCCCGCGGCATGATTATGAAATTGTGGATAATACAGGCAAAAGCATCGGCAAGGTAACTTCCGGCACACAATCCCCGTCACTTCAAAAGGGAATCGGAATGGGGTATATGCAAGTTGCTTTCAGCAAGCCTGACACAGAAATATTCGTGAAGGTGCGCGACAAAGCGCTAAAAGCAAAAGTGGTGCGTCTTCCGTTTTATAAGATTTAATAAAGTTACTGCGCTCCCGTGTAACCGAACCCATTCAAACTGATGTCCACGCTCCCGGTAAAAATCGATGCCTGTTTTTCTCCTGCGCTGTATCCGGTGTACAGAAACGAGGAAAACGTGGTGGTCATCATTGATATCCTCCGGGCGACTTCAGCCATCTGCACCGCTTTTCATTATGGCGCGCATAAAATTATTCCTGTAGCAACTGTGGAAGAAGCGCGAAAGCTGAAAGAACAGGGTATGCTTGCCGGCGCGGAACGGGACGCGGTGCGGGTGGAAGGATTTGATTTCGGTAATTCTCCCTATGATTACATGGGCGAGCATGTGAAAGGAAAAACCATCGCGCTTACTACAACCAACGGCACGCAGGCGCTCAATGCCGCGCGGGATGCTTATCAGGTAGTTGTTGGCGCTTTCACCAACATTACTGCGTTATGCGATCACCTCGTCGCGCAGGACCGCTCCATTACATTGTTATGTTCCGGCTGGAAAAACCGTTTTAACCTGGAAGATTCTCTTTTTGCCGGAGCTGTTACCGAAGAGCTGATCAAACGCCGTCCCGATTACCAGATGGGCGATGGTTGCCTTGCCCTGCATTATCTCTACCAGATGGCCAAGCTCGATCCGATGAAATTTTTAAGTAAGGCTTCACATAAGGAGCGCCTCGCTCGCCTTGGTTTGAAACAGGATGTGCGCTATTGCCTACAGCCGGATCTTACCGATATTATTCCTGTCCTCGAAAATGGAGCGCTTGTGAAGCTGAATGTGAGCATTCCGTTATGAGCCACGGATTTACGCGAATTACACGGATTATTTTTAGCCACGGATTACACGGATTTAGACGAATTGGTGGCTGCGATTAGTAGAATGGCTTGAAAACAATATTCTTTGTGTCCTTTCTTCGTGTCTTTGAGTCTTTGTGGCTACCATCTTTGTGTCTTTTCTTCGTGTCTTTGAGTCTTTGTGGCTACCATCTTTGTGTCTTTTCTTCGTGTCTTTGAGTCTTTGTGGATACCATCTTTGTGTCTTCTCTTCGTGCCTTTGAGTCTTTGTGGCTACCATCTTTGTGTCTTTTTATATCTTCGCTAAGATGCCCCGTTTATTACGTTTTCTTTTTTCGATTGCAGCGCTCCTGATTCTGGTTCTCGTTTTTTTTCCCAAATCCGAAGCAAGATCCTGGGGTTTTTTCGGGCATAAGCGCATTAACCGGATGGCGGTATTTACGCTGCCAAAAGGCATGTTTGGTTTTTATAAAAAGCATATTGAATACATCACTGAACACGCTGTTGATCCGGATAAACGGCGATATGCGGTGGAAGAAGAAGCGGCGCGGCATTACATCGACATCGATCATTACGGACCGCATTGTTTTGACAGTGTTCCAAAATTCTGGAAATACGCTGTGGAGAAATTTACGGAGGACACGCTGCAGGCATACGGGATCGTTCCCTGGTGGATCGATGTTATGACTTACCGGCTAACAGAAGCTTTCCGGGAAAAAAACATTGACCGGATTTTGCGCTGTTCCGCTGATCTCGGGCATTATGTCGGCGATGCCCATGTGCCGCTGCACACGACGGAAAATTACAACGGGCAAAAAACCAACCAGGTCGGCATTCACGGTTTCTGGGAATCGCGTGTGCCGGAATTGCTGGGTGAACAGTACGATTATTTCGTCGGAGGCGCGAAATATATTGAATCACCTGTTCTTACCGCGTGGGAAATTGTGCGGGTGAGTCACGCGGCCGTTGACTCGGTGCTGAAGCTCGAAGCGCAGTTGAATGCGACTACGCCCGCCGACCGGAAATATGCTTTTGAAAACCGCGGTCAGAATACCGTTCACACGTACAGCGAAGAATATACAAAAGCTTACAGCGATTTGCTCAATGGAATGGTTGAGCGGCGAATGTGCGCTTCTGTTATCACATTGGGCAGTCTCTGGTACACAGCCTGGGTCAATGCGGGCCAGCCGGATCTTGAAAAAAT
>DATDOQ010000070.1:0-3892 GCA_035293205.1 Bacteroidia bacterium | reverse complement strand
CGTCCCGAAGAAATTGTTCCGGGCGTGGCAAACTGGTATGCATCGACCTATTACGACGGAAATGATTTTGCATCCGTGCTTGTGAAAACCCGCGAGGGCCGCCCGATCAAAATTGAAGGCAACACTATGTCGCCCATCACCATGGGAGGAACAAACGCGCGCATTCAGGCTTCTGTTCTTTCATTGTATGACAGCAAACGCCTGAACAAGCCACAGGTAAAATCGAACAATGCGTGGTCTTCTAAAAACTGGGATGAAACGGACGCGGAGATCAAATCAAAGCTCTCGGCATCGAAAGGAATTGCAATTTTATCTTCAACTATTAATTCGCCTTCCACACTTGCCGCCATTGCGGAATTTGGAAGCAAATACAAAAATGTCCGCCACATCATGCACGATGCAGTTTCATACAGCGGCATACTGCAGGCGAATCTTTCTTCCTTCGGTTCAGCATTTATTCCTACATATCATTTCGAAAAAGCAGATGTGATCGTCAGCCTCGGCTGTGATTTTCTCGTCAACTGGGTTTCGCCGGTTGAACATGCGCGCCAGTATGCCATGGGACGCAAAGTCAGCCGCGAAAAAACCACGATGTCCAAACATTTCCAGTTTGAGTCGCTGCTGACACTTACTGGCTCCAACGCGGATGAACGTTTCCCAGTGAAACCGTCGCAATTAGGACAAATTGCATTCGGACTTCTTGGCGCAATGGGAGGAACGACTTCTTCTGATGCAGTATCGAAAGAAACCGGCAGGGTGGCGGAATCTTTGAAAGCGGCCGGCAGAAAAGGCCTCGTTGTTTGCGGCTCAAATGATCCCGCCATCCAGCTGATCGTAAATGAGATCAATCAAAAAATTGGCGCATACGGAATCACGATCGATAAAGATGAAATGGATCTCACCCATCTTGGCGATGACGCGGGACTACAAAAGCTGGTCGCTGACAGTGGCACTTCCATTGACACAGTCATTTTCTATAATACGAATCCGGTTTATTCCGCGCCGAAAGCCCTGGGATTTGCGGAAGCCATGAAAAAGCTTTCCTGCCGTATTTCTTTGAGCAGCTATATGGATGAAACCGCTGCCCAGTGCGATTACGTTTGCCCGGATCATAATTTCCTCGAATCCTGGAACGATCATAATCCACGTTCCGGAAATTACGCGCTGCAACAACCCGCGATCCGTCCCTTATACAGTACCCGCCAGGCGCAGGAATCGCTGCTTGCCTGGGCCGGAAACAACACTGCATTCCATGATTACATGCAAAAAACATGGAAAGGTCAGATGATGGGCAAACAAAGCGCATTTGGAGATTTCACCATGTTCTGGAATACCACCGTGCGTGATGGCGTGGCACAGCTCGATGCAAGATCAATTATTGCAGAACCGGAAGTAACACAGGTGAAAGAACCGAAAAGAGGCATTATTTCAAAGATCATTGACGGTAAAGAAAAATCAGATACAACGGCAACAGCTTCTGCCGCTCCAACAGGGAAAGCTTTTATGGGTTCCATTCCGTCATTCTCCGGCAAAAAAATTACGCTGGATGAAGCGGTTGTAAATATTAACAACCTTAAAGGCTCCGGATACGAGCTGGTCATTTACCAGTCCACAGCCATTGGAAACGGTGTTCAGTCCATGAATCCCTGGCTGCAGGAAATGCCGGATCCTGTTACCAAAATCACCTGGGACAATTACGTGACCATGCATCCGGCGGATGTAAAAGAAATGGGTCTTTTCGGTCTGCTGGAAGAAGGCGAAATGTTGGTGCGTTTTGACCAGCTCGAAGATGAGCTCGATACGGTTAACGTAACGGTCAATGGTCACACCGTAAAATTGCCGGTATGGTTCCAGCCCGGACAGGCGCGCGGCACAGTTGGAATCGCAGTTGGCTATGGCCGCCAGGGTTTTGGTGAAGTGATTGATAACGCCGGTCAGAATATTTACCCCGCAGCAGGCTGGTCCGCAACTGGAAATGTTATTTACGAAATAACATCCGGTGTAAAAATCGATAAAGCGGAAGGGAAGCACGCGATTGCATCTACGCAGGTGCATGGCACGGTGATGGGGCGTAACCAGGATATTATCCGCGAAACCAGCCTCGCCGTTTTTGCCGCAGGAAAAAAAGATGCGTACAACCCGCCTGTTATGCTTCACACATACAAGGGCGAGCAGAATGTGGAACAGGTGAATCTCTGGAATGATTTTGACCGTCCGAATCACCAGTGGGCCATGTCGATCGATCTCAATTCCTGCATTGGCTGCGGTGCGTGTGTGGTTGGCTGCAATGCGGAAAACAATGTCCCGGTTGTTGGCAAAACAGAAGTGCGTCGCAGCCGTGAAATGCACTGGATTCGTATCGACCGTTATTACAGCAGCAACACAGTGAAATCAGAAGCGGAAGCCAGCGGCGAAATAGGCATGAAAGAAATGTACCGCGCCATGGAGAATCCGGCTTTCGACAACCCGAAAGTGGTATTCCAGCCGGTCATGTGCCAGCACTGCAATCACGCGCCGTGTGAAACGGTTTGCCCGGTGATTGCAACTAATCACAGCAGCGAAGGATTGAACCAGATGACTTACAACCGTTGTGTCGGCACGCGTTACTGCGCCAACAACTGTCCTTATAAAGTCCGCCGTTTCAACTGGTTTAATTACAATGAATATCATCGCTTCAAAGGAATCAATCCGGCACAGGATGATGTGGGCCGCATGGTGCTGAACCCGGATGTGGTGGTTCGTTCACGCGGTGTGATGGAAAAATGTTCACTCTGCGTGCAGCGTATCCAGGCAGGAAAGTTGGATGCAAAAAAAGCCGGACGCCGCCCTGCAGATGGAGAAATTGTAACCGCCTGCGCACAGGCCTGCCCTACAAACGCGATTACCTTCGGCGACCTGAATGATACAAACAGCAACGTTTCAAAGCTGTTCAATGACGACCGGAAATTTGAAATGCTGGAAGTGATCGGAACACGTCCTTCGGTTTTTTATCTCGCAAAAGTGTGGAACCGCGACAATGCAAAAGATCACGTCTGAAATTATTGTGAACCTGAACTGACAATTAAAGAAAGATATGCAACACGAATCTCCGATCAGGGACCCGCTGATTCTTGGTGAGAAATCTTACCACGACATCACCACTGAGATTGCGCGACCGATCGAAGGCAAGGCCAACAAATACTGGTACATCGTCTTCACCATCGCGCTTGCCGCGTTTCTCTGGGGTTTCAGTTGCCTGGCTTATACTATCGGAACGGGTATCGGGCAGTGGGGCGCGAACAAAACAGTGGGCTGGGCCTGGGACATCACCAACTTTGTCTGGTGGATCGGTATCGGTCACGCCGGAACTCTTATCTCTGCCGTGCTGCTTCTTTTCCGTCAGAAATGGCGCATGGCCATCAACCGTTCTGCCGAAGCGATGACGATCTTCGCAGTTATGTGCGCCGCCGTATTTGTTACCATGCACACCGGCCGTCCATGGCTCGATTACTGGCTGTTTCCGCATGCCAACCAGCTTGGCTCACTGTGGGTGAACTTTAACTCGCCGCTGATGTGGGACGTTTTTGCGGTGTCAACTTATTTCACGATTTCTCTTGTATTCTGGTACACGGGTCTCATTCCTGATTTCGCTTCTATACGAGACCGGTTCAAACGCATGGGCAAGCCGATGCAGGAAAAAGTTTACCGCATCCTGAGCTTTGGCTGGAGCGGACGCGCGAAAGACTGGCAGCGTTTCGAAGAGGTTACCCTGGTATTAGCGGGACTTTCCACACCACTTGTATTCTCCGTTCACTCCATTGTATCCATGGACTTTGCCACATCGGTGGTTCCGGGATGGCACACGACTATTTTCCCGCCTTATTTCGTTGCCGGTGCAATATTTTCCGGATTT
>DATDOQ010000069.1:0-5386 GCA_035293205.1 Bacteroidia bacterium | reverse complement strand
AGGAAATGTACAATTAACCTCAAGCAGCCCGGCAAATAATTTGTGGAGTGATAATTCAACGACACAATCAATTACTGTAAACAGTTCCGGAAACTATTCAGTCAATGTGACTGATGCGAATGGATGCAGTGCCACGTCAGCATCAACTTCTGTATCAGTAAATCCTGCCCCTCCAACTCCGACAATCACAGCAAATGGACCAACAACTTTCTGCCAGGGAGGAAGTGTACAATTAACATCGAGCAGCCCGGCAAATAATTTGTGGAGTGATAATTCAACGCTACAAACAATTACTGTAAACAGTTCCGGAAGTTTTTCAGTGAATGTGACTGATGCGAATGGATGTAGTGCCACGTCAGCGTCAACTTCTGTAACAGTAAATCCTGCCCCTCCAACTCCGACAGTCACAGCAAATGGACCAACAACATTCTGCCAGGGAGGCAGTGTGCAATTAACCTCGGGCAGCCCGGCAAATAATTTGTGGAGTGATAATTCAACGACTCAATCAATTACTGTAAACAGTTCAGGAAATTATTCAGTGAATGTGACTGATGCGAATGGATGCAGCGCAGCATCTTCGGTAACGATTGTTACAGTGAATTCTGCCCCATCTGTAACGCTTGGTTCGGATACAACAATTTGTACTTCCTCACAACTCACGCTGAACGCCGGAAATTTTTCCAGCTACCAATGGCAGGATAATTCCACACTTTCAACTTTACTTGTGGACGGAAATACATTAGGAACCGGCACATATACGTTTTTTGTGAATGTGGTGGACATGAATGGCTGTAGTGCATCAGATACGGCTGCAATTTCAATTACGGTCTGCACCGGAATTTCCGATCTTGGGATGATAAATGTAAATATTTCTCCAAATCCAACAGAAGGAATTTTAAATCTCATGATAGGAAATTTCCAGGGAAACAAGTTGGATATTGAAATTATGAACGCCGAAGGTCAAATTGTTTACAGCAAAAAAATCTTTAGTAACTCAGATGGTTTTTCAGGTCAACTTGATATTTCAACTTTGTCGAAAGGAGTTTATTACCTGAAAATAATTGACGGCGAAAAGGTTTCTTTTCATAAAATCGTGTTGCAATAAAAATAACCTGTTAAAGAAATCGCCCAGATTGACACGTATGTTTACAAAGTAAGGTGCAAAGATGTTATGGGAAATCGCCACACGTTTATCGGAAAAGTTTCGTTGGTGAAGTAAAACGTAAGCCCGCGCTGTTTAGTTTTTTTTCGGTTTCCGCGATGAGGTAAGCTGCCTTTCTGAATTTGCAGTCAGGAAAGAATTCCAGCTCCCATACTTTTTGCCATTACCGCCAGCCTGGCCGTTCTGGAAATGATGGCAGACAGCCGTTGCAAGTCCGTCGGTGGCATCGAGAAAATCGGGCAGCTCCTGCAGGATCAGCAATTGCTGCAGCATGATCGCGACCTGCTCTTTGGAGGCGTTGCCATTGCCCGTGATGGACATTTTGATTTTTTTCGGGCTGTATTCGAAAACCGGTATGTTTCGAATAAGCGCTGCTGCTATTGCCACACCCTGCGCGCGGCCGAGCTTGAGCATCGATTGCACATTTTTTCCAAAGAAAGGAGATTCAATAGCAAACTCGTCGGGCAAGTGCTTATCGACCAGCGCAAGCGTATTTTCAAAGATGGCTTTCAGCTTGCCGGCAGGATCGCCGATCTTTTCCATTCTGATCACGCCGAGATCGCGCATTTGCATTTTGCGGTTCAGGATGTGGATAACCCCAAAGCCCATGATATTGGTGCCCGGATCTATTCCAAGAATAACCTTGTCTTTCTGATTACGATTATCCGCGGGAAGCTGCACCGGCATTTGCTACTTTTATGGGATTAAATGAAAGCTGCGACACGCAAGGAGTCTTTATCGCTCGGTTTAAAGTTACTAATAGTCCTGCTGGCTGCTGTTGATCTTATCCGCAGGTTTTCCACACATGCGACGCCGGAAAAGTTAATAGAACAACTCGCGGGTTATTTTACAAACAGCCCCCTCCTTATAGGTTTTGTGCTTGCGCTCATGCCGTTGAACTGGCTGCTCGAATCGCTGAAATGGAAAACCATTGCTTCGCACCATATTCAAATCTCTTTCAGTGAAGCGGTGCGAGGGGTGCTCGCCGGGGTAACAACCGGAATGGCGACGCCGAACAGGGTGGGGGAATTTGCGGGAAGAATTTTTATGACCAAAGAAGGCGACCGGCTTCAGTTGCTGCTGCTGTCTTTCATATCGAGCTTTTGCCAGGTGGCGGTCACCGTTTTTGCAGGTTTGGTTTCGCTGGTTTTCCTGTATGCATTTACAGAAACAGGCGATAGCGGCTTAACGATTAATCATTTCCTGTTCGCATTCATCGCGCTGGGGCTGATCATCACTTTTCCATTTTATGTGGAGCTATTGCCAGGAAAAGTCCGCGAAAAATTCACAGTGCTTGCCACTTTTCCCTTATGGCTTTTTTCAAAGGCGGTTTTTTATTCGCTGATCCGTTATGCGGTGTATGTTTTCCAGTTTTTACTGCTTCTTTATGCCGCTCCCGGCAGCTACGGTGCAACCGGATGGGAAACCGTTATGGCCGGCATTTGTATCACGTACCTGCTTGTAACGATCATCCCTACATTTTCCCTTACGGAAGTTTTGGTGCGCGGCAGCGTAGCGGGGGCTGTTTTATCCGCGCAGGGACTGAGCTTCACGACCGCTTTTAACGCCGCGGTTGTGCTGTGGATTATCAACGTTGTAATTCCCGCGATAGTGGGAGGCGTTTGCGTTTTCAACCTTAAATTTTTCACACGGCCTGCAGCATGATCCAGTATTTTGAAATAGCGGCAGCGCTTCTGATTATCTTCTATGCGGTGCTCATGCTCGTGCCGGCTTTCGCTTTTTATTTTGCCCCCGAAAAAGAAGAATTACGAATCAGCGATTCCCTTTTTATCAGCGTAGTTGTGCCTGTCAGGAACGAAGCGGAAAATATCCGTGTTTGCCTGGAAAGTTTACTTGCGCAGGAATACCCGGTCACACAATTTGAAATTATCCTGGTGGACGATCATTCCACAGATCGTACTTTATCGATCGTGAAGGAATTGAACAACGGTCATTCCCATTTAAGAATTCTTGAAAATGCAATAGGTGAAGAAGGAAAAAAAAATGCCATCACTGCCGCCGTGAAAGTTGCGCGGGGTGAAGTGATCGCTACAACGGATGGTGATTGCCTGGTTCCACGAACGTGGTTGCGCGCTATTTCAAATGCATTTTCCGATGAAAAAAAAATATTTGCCGCCGGGCCGGTGGTTTACCAGGAAAAGAAAAGTTTTTTTCGTCATTTTTTGCAGGCTGAACAGCTTTCTTTGCAAATGATCTCCGCAGGTGCAATCCAGCTTGAAGTTCCGCTGATGTGCAGTGGCGCGAACATGGCCTACCGGAAATCGTTTTTCAATGAAACCGGCGGTTATGAAAACGATTCCTATGCTTCCGGGGATGATATGCTGCTGCTGCAAAAAGCCGCAAATTTCAACCGGAAAGAAATTTCCTTTCTGCCCGTTAAAGATTCGCTCATTATCACACATGCTGCCGGAACGCCCCGTGATGCGATCCGTCAGCGCGGACGCTGGCTTTCGAAATTCCGTGCTTACCGGTCGCCGCTTGTCCTTGGTTATGGTTTAGTGGTTGCCGTCGTCAATTTATTTCTGCTTGTTTCGCTTCTTGCCGCCGTCATTAATCCTGCCGCTTTCGGGTTGTTCCTCTTCCTGCTGGCCGGCAAAACCGCTATTGATCTTTTGTTATTATCTTTAGCAGTCACCATATTTCATGAACCTTTCCTATTGTTGCTGGTGCCGGCCGGGGAAATTATTTATCCTTTGCTTGCATTATCAGCATCGGTAGGCGGACTTTCGGGAACTTATTTCTGGAAGGACCGTTTGGTGAAGAAATGAAGCGCGGCACGTTGCTGATGAATACCCTGAAACCCAAGCGACATCACTCTCTTGCAGCATTTGCCTGGCAACGCCTTCGTCGCGATAAGCTTGCGATCACTGGAATGGGCATCATCGGCGCCGCCATCCTGGTTTCAATTCTTGGTTATCTCGTAACACCCGATTCCAGTCCGGACGCGGACACACATATTGATGAGATCAGCATTCAAAAACCCGGCTTTACATGCTGGCTGATACGGCTGAAAAAGAATACGGAAACGGAACAGCCAAACTTCCTGGAACGGATGATTTTTGGTGAGAAGAATACGGATGACTTTCATGCCTTAAAAAATTTCTGGTTTGAAGGAAATGATATTGCATGGGAAGAATTCGCAGAAGGTTCTTTACAGGGAAAGATCTGGCATTACAACCTGGCCGATGCGGTGCACGCCATTAACCCGGCATATCCGGTGGTGAATGATACCGCCAAAGGAACAATTGCTTTTCATGTTTATGGCGAAAAGCAGCAGCTGCGGCGGACAGTCAGCCAGCTGCAAAATGAAGTACAGGCAAATATCATCCGCAAGCGTTACCTGCTTGGCACCGATAATTTCGGAAGAGACTTGTTGAGCCGCCTGATGATAGGAACGCGCATATCATTGCTGGTCGGACTGGTCTCCGTGCTGATTTCGATTGTGATCGGCGTGCTTATGGGCGCATTGTCCGGATTTTTCCGGGGAAGAATTGATGACGTGATCATGTGGCTGATCAATGTGGTCTGGTCCATTCCTACGTTGCTGATGGTGATCGCGATCACGCTGGTGCTGGGGAAAGGCATCTTCCCGATTTTTGTTGCGGTCGGACTTACGATGTGGGTGGAAACGGCGCGTGTTGTGCGCGGACAGATATTAAGCATTCGCGAGAAAGAATTTGTGGAAGCGGGCAGGGCGTTGGGATTTTCGAGCAAACGGATCATTGTGAGGCACGTGCTGCCGAATGTAATGGGACCGGTAATCGTTATTTCGGCGAATAATTTTGCTTCAGCGATCCTGATCGAGGCAGGGCTGAGCTATCTGGGTATCGGGGTCAATCGTCCAACGCCATCCTGGGGAATGATGATCAACGAATACCGCGGCTATATCCTTACCGGCGACGCTTACCTTGCGATTTTGCCCGGGGTTGCGATCATGTTCATGGTGCTTGCCTTTATGTTGCTCGGAAACGGCCTGCGTGATGCTATTGACACGAAGCTTGCCGGCGAAGATCAGATCATGACCTGAAGACGCGAACCGCTTGTTTACAGGGGATAACTTTTTCCTTTTTTTTCCCCTGCAACCCGTACCTTGTCAACTGTCCCCTTTTTGCTAATTTAGCGCGACACACACAAAATTTTTCGTTAACACGCACATATGCACATTGCAATTGCCGGAAATATCGGTTCCGGAAAAACGACCCT
>DATDOQ010000068.1:0-3625 GCA_035293205.1 Bacteroidia bacterium | reverse complement strand
GCGTATTTCTCCACATCGAAATAAACATTTCCATCAACCACGTATGCATAACCGCGATCAACGATTTTTTGCGTCATTTCGATCTGCTCGATGATGTGCCCGCTCGCGGTGGGTTCAATGCCCGGCGGAAGCAAATTCAGCAACGACATTATTTCGCGAAACCCGGATGCGTAACGCTGAACAATTTCCATCGGCTCCAGCTTTTTCAGCCGCGCCTGTTTCCCAACGCGGTCTTCTCCCGCGCCGGCATTTTCATCTTCGAGATGACCAACATCTGTTATATTGCGAACGTACCGCACATTATAACCCAGGTGCAGCAAATAACGGTACATGATGTCGAACGAAGTGAATGTGCGGCAATTTCCGATATGCACATCGCTGTATAAAGTAGGCCCGCAAACATACATGCCGACAAAAGGAGGATGCATCGGCTGAAAAAGTTCCTTTTTGCGGGTAAGCGTGTTCTGGATATAAAGTTTTTGTTCCGGCATGATCCTGCATTGCAGCGGACAAAGTTAGTATAACGAAGCAGACCGGAATCGCTGCGTAAAAGCACAATGCGGGAAATTTCCAGAGAAGCTAAAACGGGTTGTGACCATTCAGGAATAAAAAAGCCCGGATAATTTTCCGGGCCTCTGACATGTGTGTGGTGTCATTTATTCGCATCCGCGGGTAGGGGCCCGTCGCCAACATATTTTCCTTCTTTATAAAGCTTGATGCGGATCAGAAGGCCGTTATTATCATAGATTCTTTCTTCGCCATCAATGAGCTTTTTGCTGCGGAAAGTTCCTTTCATGGAAATCTGGCCGTTCTTATAAAGGATCCAGGGACCTTCACCGTTAAAAGTTCCGGTATTCGGCTTGAAATCCGTTCCGGTTACGGTCGGGGCGTTTCCTTTTAATTCCTTTTCTTCAGGAGCTTTGGCCACCGGAGCCGGTGTTGAAGGAGTATAAGTTTTGGTTTTCGAAGGATCCATCGTGCCGTCGGCGAAATAGGTTTCGCGAATCAGGTTGCCATTTTCATCATACTCTTTTTTCCATCCCGATTCTTTCCCACTCTTCATATCCACTTCAATCGCAATCTTCCCGTTCGGATGCTTATAAGTCTGTTTCCCTTCACGCTGACCAAGGTCGTTGTAATTGAATGCCTGCCGCTCCATTCCGTCTTCGTAATACAGATGATAATCGCCCATCCACCGCGATCCCACCCAGGTTCCTTCTTCCGCCCGCGTGCCATTTTCATTGAAAATGACCGCATGCCCGTTTGGGCGGTTATTGACATAGGTGAGCTGGCTTTTTTTGTTGCCGTTTGGAAAATACTCAATCCAGACACCCATTTTCTGGCTGTCCTTATAGCGGCCTTCTTCAATCTTCGCTTCCGGATCAAACCCTTTTTTCTCCGGTTTCATCCTTCCCCGGATGATCCACCATCCCTGGCGTTTACCATCAGGACTCAGCTGGTTCAATGTATCCTCACCTGCCGAATAGCAGAAAGAAGTTCCTGTAATGACGAAAAGGATAAGGAAAGTAAATTTTTTCATCATGCGGATTTTTGAGCGTTTACCTTTGCGTACATCGCAGAAGTGTTATGTGTTTTTTCGATAAAAATTAAGCCCGACAGAAAAGAAATACTTTTTTACCGGGATTTACAACCTGATTATTTCTGATGGCCGGCCCCTGAAACCCAGAACTGACCGGCATCATATTCGATTTTTTGTACGGCAGGGCCTACAATGGAGTTTCAGATTCATTGCGAATTATTATGCAGATTTTTTAGCATATCTGTAACCATTTCAGAAAGGTTAAATAATGGTTTCCATCCCCAGTGCTGGCGCGCTTCCATGTCATTGATGCTGCGTGGCCAGGAATCAGCGATCTGCTGCCGAAAATCGGGCTTGTAACTCATTGAAAATCCGGGAATATGCCTTGAAATTTCGGCCGCGATCTCGGCAGGTGAAAAGCTCATTGCGGCAAGATTATACGCAGCGCGGATCTTTATTTTTTCTGCTGGCGCCTCCATGATCTCAAGCGTAGCCCTGATCGCGTCCGGCATGTACATCATGGGCAAAGTGGTTCCCGCCGATAAAAAACATTCATATTTTTTATTCCGCAAGGCCTCGTGAAAAATGTGAACCGCATAATCAGTTGTTCCGCCACCCGGCGCGGATTTCCACCCGATCAATCCCGGGTAACGAAGTGAACGCACATCCACGCCATGTTTTTTATGATACCATTCGCACCAGCGCTCACCCGCCTGTTTGCTGATTCCATATACAGTAGTTGGCTCAATTACAGTATATTGTGGTGTATTTACGCGTGGTGTTGTAGGTCCAAAAACAGCAATTGAGCTCGGCCAGTAGATCTTTTTCACATGCCCTTCGCGGCCAAGCTCCAGCACATGAAAGAGGCTTTCCATGTTCAGCTTCCACGCCGACATTGGTTTTTGTTCCGCTGTTGCCGATAAAAGCGCTGCGAGGAGGAATACCTGGTTGACCTCATGCTTTTGGACCAGTGCAAAAAGGCCAGCTTTATCAAGGGCATCGAGATTCACAAAAGGACCACTTTCCATCACTTCAGGCGCAGCAGCTTTCAGGTCAGAAGCCACCACATTGTCGCTGCCATATTTATCGCGAAGCGCCATTACCAGCTCTGTTCCAATCTGACCGGATGAGCCGATAACAAGTATTTTTTCTGCCATAAAATCTTTTGAAAGGCCAAAGGTAAAGTTAATGTGCTAACCCGCCTTCGCTGAAGCTTCGGCGGATAAATGAGGTAATGAGGGTAATGTGATAATGGACAATGGGAAAATGGGATTAATGGGGTTAATGGGAAAACCCGCCTTCGCCCCGATAGCCATCGGGGCTTCGGTGGATAAATGGGGATAATGTGATAATGGACAATGGGAAAATGGGAAAAATGGGGTTAATGGGAAAATGGGGATAATGGGAAAATGGGAAAATGGGAATAATAGAATGGAGAAAGGAGAGAAGGAGAACGGATGAGGGAGGAAAAAATGGAAAAATGAGAACCTACTTACTTCATATTTCGCAACTTTTTCGTATTTCGTACTTTTCGTATCATTTCGTATTTCGTACTGACATTTTTCAGACGGGAAATCGTTGGAAGACCTTAATTTTGCTGGAGAAAACCCAATGCCGGCCCTTCACAATAAAGTAAACCGCGCCGAAATGCGCCAGCGCCTGATGGAAGAAAAATTCCAGCGGGTGACTTTGTCGTTTTATCGTTACGTGCGGATTGCTGATCCGGCGGAAATGCGCAACCGGCTCTGGCAGGAATGGAACGAATTGCAGGTTTTCGGACGCGTGTACCTGGCTCATGAAGGTATTAACGCCCAGATCAGTGTGCCCCAGCAATCTTTCGACGAATTCAGGAAATCGCTTGACGGACACCCGGAATTTAAAGATGTGCCTTTTAAAATTGCAGTGGAAGATGATGGAAAATCATTTTACATCCTTACGGTAAAAGTCCGAAGGCAAATTGTGGCGGATGGAATTCCGGAGGGCGCTTTCGATGTAACCAATGTCGGCCATCATTTGGATGCTATCGGATTCAATGAGGCGATGGAAGACCCGGACGCAGTTGTTGTAGACATGCGCAATCATTAC
>DATDOQ010000067.1:0-18334 GCA_035293205.1 Bacteroidia bacterium | reverse complement strand
GTTCAGGAAAAATTCAACGCCCCAGATGCCTGCACCGGTTAATGAACGCGTGACTTTTTCCGCCATCTGCTGCGCTTCCGCAAGATGAACATCCTGCATCGGGTGAGGCATCCAGCTTTCCCGGTAATCGCCGCGTTCCTGCCGGTGGCCGATGGGTGGACAAAAAAGTGTTGGCCCGTTTTTTTGCGTGACCGTCAGCAACGTAATTTCAGAATCAAATTCGATAAATTCTTCGACAATCACTTCCATCAGGTCGCCGCGTGTGCCGCTCATCGCGTAATTCCATGCTTTTTCAATGTCCGCTTCCGTTTTCACCACACTTTGTCCTTTTCCGGAAGAAGACATCAGCGGCTTCACTACGCAGGGGATGCCAATTGCGTCAATAGCTTCTTTGAATTCATTCAGGCTGGAAGCGTAAGAATATTTAGCGGTGCGAAGGCCAAGTTCTTTTGCAGCGAGATCGCGGATCGCTTTGCGGTTCATCGTAAAATTCGCCGCGCGCGCGCTTGGAACTACGTGAATTCCCCGCGATTCGTAATCATAAAATCGCTCTGTCCTGATCGCTTCGATCTCGGGAACAATAATATCCGGCCGGTGTTTTGCGACCACCGCATCCAACGCGGCACCATCCAGCATGGAAATAACTTCCCGCTCATCCGCAACCTGTTGCGCGGGTGCGTCGTCATAAGAATCAACCGCAATAACATGCTGACCAAGTCGTTTGGCGGCAATGACAAACTCTTTGCCGAGCTCACCCGATCCAAGGAGGAGAATTTTCTTTTTCATACAGGAAAACGAATGTATGAAATCCCACCCATTGCCATGCGCCTCTTTATTAACTTTGCGATCATCATCCGATAAACCATGTACGGCAATTTCAAAGATTTTCTTCGCGACGAATTAAAATCGATCGAAGAAGCAGGACTGTTCAAACGCGAGCGCATCATTACGACGCCGCAGGGCGCAGTGGTAAAAGTCAATGGCAAAGAAGTGATCATTTTCTGCGCCAATAATTACCTCGGGCTTTCCTCGCATACGAAAGTAGTGACCGCGGCGCATAAAACGCTTGATGAACATGGCTACGGCATGTCATCCGTCCGTTTTATCTGTGGCACACAGGACATTCATAAAACGCTCGAAGAAAAAATCGCGAAATTCCTGGGCACGGAGGACACGATCCTGTACGCTGCCTGCTTCGATGCCAACGGCGGGCTGTTCGAACCTTTGTTCGGTGAAAAAGACGCGATCATTTCCGATGAATTGAATCATGCTTCGATCATCGACGGTGTAAGGCTCTGTAAAGCGCAACGATTTCGCTATAAGAATTGTGATATGGCCGATCTTGAAGCAAAGCTGAAGGAAGCGGCAAATTCCCGTTTTAAATTAATTGTTACCGACGGTGTTTTTTCCATGGACGGATTTGTTGCGCCGCTCGATAAGATCTGCGACTTAGCCGAAAAATACAACGCGCTGGTGATGGTGGATGAGAGTCATGCGACAGGCTTCATTGGGAAAACGGGGCGCGGCACTATTGAAGTGAAAAATGTGATGGGACGTGTGGACATTATCACCAGCACATTGGGTAAAGCGCTGGGAGGCGCGATGGGTGGATTTACAACCGGAAGAAAAGAGATCATTGAACTGCTTCGTCAGCGATCACGACCTTATTTATTCTCCAATTCACTTGCGCCGCATATTGTCGGGGCATCAATTGCCGTTTTCGATATGCTGAGCGAAACAACGGCCTTGCGCGACAAGCTGGAATCGAACATCAATTATTTTAAAGAAGGCCTGCGCAAAATCGGGCTCGAATTTAAGAATGGTGATTCCGCCATTGTGCCGGTGATGCTTTACGATGCAAAACTTTCCCAGGTTTTTGCCGACAAGCTGCTGCAGGAAGGAATTTATGTAACCGGCTTTTTTTATCCGGTTGTTCCAAAAGAACAGGCGCGGATACGCGTTCAATTATCGGCGGCGCATGAAAAAGCGCATCTCGATAAAGCGCTTGTGGCGTTTGAAAAAGTGGGTCGCGAACTCAATGTTCTGAAGGTAGTGGCGTAGGTAGCGTAGCTCGTGAACTTTTTGTTATAACATCCTGATTTATTTAAAAATCAGCAGTCCTGTTATTACACCCCTTGGCCTTCGTATCTTCGTTTCATAACACCCTCTTGTGTATTTTTCAAAGGCCTGGCTCGACGAACACCTTGCCACCATTCCTGATAAAAAGGAAAAGGTGCGGCAGATGATCATTTTCACCAGCGCAGCGCATGATTATCTCGTAGATGATTGCCAGAAGATCACTGAAGAAGCCAGGCGGCTCGCTGTTGAAATTGATTACGAGCCCGGGCGCATAGCTGCTGATTTTTACCTCAATTCCCTCCTGATTTATACCGGACGTTCCAAAGACGCGCTCCTGGAAGTTCGGCAGATGGAGACCAAGATTTCTTCACGAATTGATGATGAGCTGATAGGGCTTGTGTTCCAGATGTGCGCGATCATGCACTGGGGGCTCGGTGAACGGGATAAGGCATTTGAATACCTCTACCAGGTTTTGAAAAATGAAACTGAGCGCCCGAGCCTGCTTTTTAACTGGACCCGTTATATGCTCGGAGTTTTTCATTTTGATCTGAAGGATTACGATACTTCGCTCAGCTATTTTGCCGGGTCTGAAAAACACGCACGCGAACAGAACGATGAATATGGGATTGCCCGGACCCTGGCGGGCATTGGGGGAGTACATATTGCGCTCGGCAATTATACTGAGGCAATAGGGTTTGTGAATGAGGCCCTTGATGGATTTATACAAGTTGGCCACCAAACCGCGCAAAGCCGTTCGCTGAATGATCTCGGCGTGATCCATCACAAGCTGGGCAACCTGAAGGAAGCCGAAACATATCTGCGCGAGGCGCTTGAACTGCGGAAAAATGTCAGGTACATTCCCGGCATTATTACAACGCAGCTCAAACTTGCCGAACTGCTTGTTGACGCCAAACCCGGTGAAGCCGAGCAGATGTTGTTGTCATCCCTTGATCTGAGTGAAAAATTGCATTCAAAGCAGAAAGTGGCGCAATGTCACCGCCTGCTTGCTGATTTCTACAAAAAAAGCGGTGATCCCTGGCAGGCTGTCAGCCATATGGAAAAATTTCTCGAAGTGAAGGCGCTGGTTGACGGTGAAGAAGTATCCAATAAGCTCAGCCGTCTGCAGCAAAAATTCGCCGCTGAAAAGTCGGAACAGGAAGCGGAGATCCACCGGCTAAAAAATGTGGAGCTGAAAGAAGCGTACGATGAGATCGAAGAAAAAAACCGGAATATTCTCGACAGCATTCATTATGCCCGGAGGATCCAGCGCGCCCTGTTAGCTTCAGAAGCGTTACTCGAACGTCACCTGGATGAACATTTTATCTTTTACCAACCAAAGGATATTGTCAGCGGCGATTTTTACTGGGGACTGCACCACAACGATCACTTCTTTTTCGCAGTAGCTGATTCCACCGGGCATGGCGTTCCGGGCGCATTCATGTCGCTGCTGAATTCTTCATTTCTCGGCGAAGCGGTGGCAGAAAAAAATATTGCGGAACCTGCTGCTATTCTCGGTGAAGTCCGCCGGCAACTCATCAACGCGCTCAACCAGGAAGGAAGCCTGGAAGAAACACCCGACGGGATGGATGTTATACTTGCCGCCTTCGACCGGAAAACAAATACACTTCGTTTTGCCTGCGCAAATAACCCGTTGATATTGGTTCGTAAAGGCGAAATGCTGGTCATCGGTCCGGACAAATTTCCGGTGGGCGTTTACCCGGGTCACGAAAACAAACCATTCACGCCACATACACTGCAGCTGCAATCAGGCGATGTGATCTACCTGGTGACCGACGGTTTTTCTGACCAGTTTGGCGGACCGTTGGGGAAAAAATTCAAGTTCCGTCAGCTCAGACAGCTGCTTTTGTCAATCAGCCACGAATCCGCCGCGCGCCAGAAAGAAATTCTTGCACAGCAATTTGCGGACTGGAAAGGTAACCTTGAGCAGGTGGATGATATTTTGCTGACCGGCATTAAAATCAAATAATCGCTTTTTTACGGATTGAATTTCCGATGAAAATAATTCTTGTCACTTTTCTTTTCTCATTCGGGATTATCGGCAGAATTAATGCGCAATCATTGGATTCAATACCAGACACCCGGAAGTTTGAGCTCAGCTTCGGAAACTCGCTGCTTTTTATTTCGCATAGCGATATTGTCAGCATACGCACTCAGAAAGCGATTATTATTCCCACGAGCGCCATGCTCCTGTTAGCAGAATTTCGTCCGGCTAAACGATTCCGGATTCCCGTTTTTGTTACCATCCCGCTGGAATCAAAACAATTTCTTGTGAATGGTTTGCTCGTAAATGAACGGGCCTCGCCAACATTCGGCACAGGGTTTCAATTCCTGCTATATGGTTTCGCTGTCGGGAAAAAAGTCGGGATCGAATTTGAAGCCGGCGGATTAGGCAGCTGCCTGTTCACCGAAACGGGTCAGCCGCGGTTTGCGCCTGTTGGCGCGGGAAGAATGAAAATTATAAAAGAAAAAAACTTTGTGATGTACCTCGGTTCCAGCTATTCGTTCGGGATAAATGCATTTAGTCTTCTTTACGGAACAGGGTTTGCATTCTAATAATTCACTTCAATCACATCCATCATTTTCGTTTCCGCGCCATTTTTCAATACGGCTTTTATCGAATACTGATACGTGTTTCCCGGATAAAGCTCGCGGTCAATAAATGTAATTTCTGTTCCATCCACCGTTTTCCAGCTGCGTAGCTTCTCCCCTTTTTTCGATTTATAAATAATGTACCGGTCAACCGGTTGCGCGGGTGAAGACCAGCCTATGGTGATTATGCGTTTCTCAAAATCAGGAACTGCTGCAAAATTTTTCAAAGCCGGATAAATCCGCGGTTGAAATATTACAGCGGGAAAATTCGTTCGCGTTAAATTACCGCTACTATCTGTAATTGTCAGTTGATAAGAATATGTGTTTCCGGGAACAGCAACGCGATCCACAAAATTTGTAACTGTATCATGTCCGTTCCAGTTTCCGACAACACGGCCATCTGAGCATTTTAGCTCGGCGCACATAACATCATCGCTTGTTGAATTGATCCACCGGAGAGAAATGCAGCTGTCATTATGCATGGCAAATTTCACAACTGCCGCCACCGGCGGAATTTTATCGGGTCTCTTCAAACGACAGGGAACCGACATCGCCGCGTTATTGTAAACATGATCCACACTTTTTACGCCATAGTACACCTGGCTTGTTAATGTATGAAGGGTAATGGTATCAGTAAAATTATTCATGGAAATAACTGAATCGCTTACTTCATAAAATTCCTCGCGCAAATGATTGCTCCTGTAAATCCGGTAACCCTTAAGATCTGTTGCTTCCACAGCTTTCCATGATAAATGCACAACGCCATTCGAATCAATCACCCCGGAAACGCTAGTCACCACAGGCGGAGGTTCATTGTCCTGCAATTGCAATAAATGCGGATAGGAAAAAGCTGTGTCGTCGTGCGCACTGATCGCGCCAACGAGATAATAACTCGTAAACGCAGGTTTCATATCTGTGAATTTCTGAATGGATTTATCAATCAAACCGCTGATGGAAGTATAAGGTCCGCTTGCGGACGGCGCACACAACACAAGAAACCCCTTTAACGACTGTACAAGCGAATCAACAGGCAAATGCCATTGCATCTCCGCGCGCAGGTTATCGGGCGAATACAACGTGTCGATCTCCGGGTAAACATTCCATTCATCTTTTCCTTTTCCACGCACTGTTTCCGACGGCGGACCGTTCAAACCAAAAAAAGAATAACCGCGTACACGATACCAGTAAAGCTTGTTATTTTGCGGAAAAGAATCCTGATAACTCAGTGTGGTTTTATTCGTTTCAAATTCGGATGCGGCGAACACAAGCAATTCCGGATTGATGCGCTGAAATTTAATGCTGTCTTCCGAACGTTCAATAATGTATCCTGCATATTGCGCGCGTGTTTTTGAAATATCGAAAGTGAGCATTACGCGTTTATTGCGAAATTCCGCTGTAAGTGCGGATGGGGCAGTTAATTTTTTCGAAGCGGATTCGGTCATGCCAACGCCGGGGTTATTTTTTCCGCCGGGAGGCACGATAGCCAGACGAATGCGGTAAACATAATTCTGTCCGGAAATAATTGATCTATCAACGAAATACAATCCATGGGCGCGGGCGGTGGCAGTGGAATAATCGCAGGCTTTGAGCGCGAATCCGTAACGCAGCTGTTCTTCTTTTTTCGCTGCCGGGGTATTGGCAGGGGTTGACTTTCCATGTATCGCATCGTAAACGAATGCATTGAGCGGATCCATTTTGCGAAGGAAATTCCAAGCTGTGTCATTGGAAGGAAGGGGAAGCAATGGCGTTGTGGTAAGTGTGGTTCCTTTTCCCTGCGGGTCTGTTCCTGCCAGGTCGAACCATTGGTCTATGGTGAAGCGTTCAATGATGTAACCGCTTTTTATTCCTGCTTTCCATGTTTCCGCATTTGCCGGCACCCAGCGGATCATGTTGCTGTCCGCGGTTGAAAAAGTGAGGACGTGTATGTCCGCGGATGATTGGGCGGAGAGATCTGTATGACCGGCAAATCCTGTTGCACAGCATAAGATAACCACGGAGGCCAAGCGGAGGTATGCACGGAGGCGCACGGAGGATTGAATATGCATTTTCAGAGAACTACTCGTTTAATACCTTCACGCATATGCCTGACATGAAAATTGAGAAGCAAACCAACCCTGCTTTTTGCGAGCTTCATGTAAGTAAGTAATTGTGCCAGGTGAACATCATTTATTTTCTCAACGGTTTTTAATTCGAGAATTATTTTATTCTCAACTAAAAGATCCACACGATAACCAAGATCCATCTCAACTGCGTTGTAGATAAGGGGCATTGCCACTTGTTTACGAACTTCCATGCCCGATTGTCTTATTTCAAAATTCAGACATTCCAGGTAAGCAGATTCGAGCAACCCCGGCCCCAGTGCAGTATGAACTTTTAGAGCGCACCCGATAATTTTAGATGTGAGTTCTTCCTCCGCTAATAAATGTTTAGACTTTAGCTGCGCAGATTCACTTGCTTTTTCATTTTCCATTGTTTGATTTATTTGTACATTTTCCTATCTACCTCCGTGCGCCTCCGTGCATACCTCATTTCTACCTCAGTGGTTAATTTTCTAATTCACCACCGTACATTGATTTCCCAGCTCGAAGTTAAAATCCACATGCCCTGATACCAATCCGCCCAGTACATCGTAATCGCAGCCCACCGCGCCGCCTACCCAGGTTGGGTTCGGAAGTTTTGCCTGGAGGATCGCCGCGGCTGAAAGCGATAGAATTACAAAATCAAAATCCTGCCCCGCCACACGACCATGAATGCCCACCTCCCCCTGCAGGTAAGCGTAAAGCTGCCCCATGGCATACCACCCGTTCGCGCCTGCGCTTCCCCCGCTGGTGCAATGCGCATTCGGACCATAATCCAGCACCATGATGTCGAAGCCCGCGCCAGCGGCAATGCCGTAGTAGATATACCAGTTCTCAAATCCAAGTTGTCCGTTAAAACCACTTCCGAAGCTTGCCCCGAATGCAAAGCCGCTTGCATTTTCCAGCGCGGTCGTGTTCCGCTGGTTGCTTAACCCGCTCATGTTGACCACCGAGGTTACATTTTCCGGAGGTGGTGGCATAGGATCGATCGCCTGCCCTACCTCGAAGTATGCGCTCAAAGTTGCGATGCCGCCAAATGTTACGCTGATCCTCGTTTGCGGTCGCCCTATGTACAGGTACCAGATGCCCGGATCAAAATGCATCATCGCCTGTCCGCTTCCGTTTACGCCCGGCAAATGAACCTGGATGCCCATTACCGCGTGCAGCGCGTCGTTGGTAAAATCGTAATTCATCAGCAGCGAAGCAATGGCAGGCAGCTGCGAAGGCGGCGTGTTCACCCGCTGCTGGATCGTACACATGAATCCCACATTTCCGTTAAAGCTGATCTGGCTGATGCCACCGGTTGTATTAAAGGTCAACTCCAGCGCGAGATCACCGTTGCAGGTTTTCGCATTGCCGCTTGTGCCGAGTGTAATGCCCGCTTTGATGCCAAGACCCGTGGAAACCGAAGGCAAATAACCTGTTGCACCGCCGAACGCATTGGAATACAACTGACTTTCAAGCGAAGCAGTGGCCGGGCGTTGCATATGGTAATAGACGCCGCCCATAAAACGATAGATGGAAACACCGCCAAGCGGAATGACCACCGGAACAGCCGCATCCGCGTAGAAATAGCGGTAACCATCCACTTTCCCGAACCAAACACTCGCGAGCGCGGGAGATTGTAAAACTTTTTCAATGCTCATGGCGATCTGCCCGAAAAAACCTTTCCCGTAAACAGGGTCATTATCTTTAAAAATAATAGTGCCATTCAGATGAAACGGACCGCTGTTAAAAGCAAGTGAGATATTTTCAACGCGCACCCGTTCGAAAATCCAGCTGATCTTTGTTGCGCCCGCGCCGCCGGCCGGATCCGTTTCTGAAGCGGTCTGTGTGAGAATGGTAAACCCCGCCGCCGCACCAATGTCCACTGACCCCACATCCGTAAAATTCACTGTGGCGCCAAAAGCGATCGCGGGTTGTCCATTGGCAAGACCTACCTGTATCATGGTAAGACCGAATGTAAATCCGCCGAGTTTATTGCTGTCAGGATTGGCCGGCGTAAGTGAAAATATTCCCGCGCGCAAAACAGGCGCTTCGCTTGCAATGGTCAGCTGCTGAAAGGAAAGCTCTTTCGCGCGCACATTGGCGCTGAAGAATGAAATATTCCCATTAAGAATTGCAATGGGCTTCAGCTTACCGTTGTTTTTTGCAACAACCAGTTGCGATGTATTGGCAATTGTAATCGTAGCGGACAAAACATTGGCTTTGAAATTCGCGGCAGGCGAAAGCGCGAAGGCATAATCGGTTTCGCCCGTTTGCGCATTCTGAAAGATCGTTGCCGCGTAAGCGAGCGAATCGCCATCACTTACCGGCAATCGCACATAACCCGCGATTCCACCACCGTTCACATGATTGGAAGTTAATGACAGCTGGAAGGTGTTTACAGAAAATCCCCAGCCGTTCATGCTTCCCTGCGCGCAGCTGAAAAGATTGACAGCGGAGAATAATCCGGAGACACCCGAATTGTCGATGAGCAGATTCGTCGCCAGGATCTCGGGGCGCGCGCCGTTTTTCGAAAGTTCCTTCGGCAACCTGACACGAAACTGGCGCATGTAAAAACCGGTCCACATCAGCGGGTCGCCATTGCAGTTTGACAGGTCATAACCAGAAGGAAAATTCATGTTCGGCGCGTTCGCCAGCTCGCTGAGATCAGCTGTTGCGTCGAGCACAGAAAAGGACAGGTCGCTTAATCCGCGGATGCAAAATGGCGCCATTGTTACCTGCACGATGAAGTTGTGAATGTCGTTCGTATGAATTTGAAAAGCCGCTTTTACCACCGAATCGGGCGAAAATTCCGGATCTGGGTAAATCATTCCGGGTGAAAATTCAAACGTTCCCTTCAGGTTCACCGACTGGAAACCATTGCAATCCCATTCGACGTAATTGTAACCATCGGGCTTCAGCACCATCGCAGTGTTCGGTCCTAGCGAAATGCGGTGTTCGCTCACAAGCACGAGTTTTGTGTTTGGCCCCGGCATTACACCTTTGGGGTTGAAGGCCACATTTTGCGCCGCGAAGCAGATCTTCTGTTGAGAGCCCGGGAATTCCATCGCCATGAACGCGGAAAAAACAGCATTCCCTGTTCTGAATTTTGCGCTGTCGATAGCAATGATGTAGTGCGTCGGACCAATCTCCGTTATTAAGCCAAAAGGCAGGTCGCCCGGGTTTTGCGGATCCATATTTCCGGCGAGGCGATTTTCCGATTCCACCTTGTTGCAGATAGAAAGCACCATACTCTGCAGCGGATTGGCACTGTCGGCCTGACTGTGTAGAAAAGCGGAATGAAGAAGAAGCAGGAAAAAACAAATTCGCCGCATACAAGTGCATTTGTGGCAACCGGGGTTGAGGGGTTGACAGAATGGGAAGCGAATGTGGTAAAACTTGGTGGTATTAGTCGTTTACAAACGGATATAAACGTTTGTAAATGGATCCGCCTACGCCCCGATGGCTATCGGGGCTTCGGCGGACAAGGTATTTGCCTACGCTAAAGCTTCGGCGGGCAAGGGAGGAGGAGGGAAGGAGGGTGAAGAGGGAGTGAAGTGTGGAGCCCGACTACGCTAAAAAGTGCGGCGGAAATATTTGAACGAGGAAAGAGTGGAAATTCATTAGATTTGAATGGTAACGGGGGCGCAAACACGACATAAAAAGAGCCCATCCGTAGCGACTATCCAACGGTAACTGGGGGGATGGTAGGCGAGTCGCAGCGGGAATAAGAAGTTAGCGGCAACCTTAAACAACGACAGTGCTAACTTAAAACTGACTGCAATAAACATGACTGAAAAAATATTCCTCTTAACCTTTTGTCTTGTAGTGACATTTTTGTTTTCAATGAACTTTAACCAAAAATGGTCTGACAAGACATTTGAAAGAGTGAAAAACAGAAATGCAACTTGGTATTGGTTTAAGGTTTTTAAAATTGAGAAGACGAAGGAGAACTATATTAAAATCCTCAAAGGACTTAGCATTGTTGTTATTTGCGTAATGACAGCGACTTTAATAATGTTACTCGCAACCTTATGACAACAATTAGACTATATATTTTCGTGACAATTTTTATCGGACTTGCATCGTGTAACGATAAAAAGGACATACTTGAAATTAATACAAATACCAATCCGACTGACCATAATAGTATTTTATTTCTCGTTGAATCTGCAAACGTCCCTATCCTCAAGGACAGCGTAGAACTCAAACGGTTTTTGACACCTGGTCAAATGAATGTTGCGTTTGACAGCATGACTGATAGCGGTTTTGACCCACCTGTTTTTCGTAAATTAGAATTCAAAGATTATGGGACAATCATAAAAACAAAATATTATCAAACAGACTTGTTGCTTCTTATTGACAATGAAAAGCATGGTCGGTTTTACAGTTTTACGCTCAACTCTTATGACAAGGACAGAAACAAAGTTGGTCATCTTGACTTCGCTTCTTGGACTGACGAAAGCCATTGGAGTGGGAAAATTAAAGGTGACACAATAGTGGAAATCAAGTGTGACGAAACAGGTGAGCAAAGACAATTTAAGATTGCAGATAATGGAGAATTTGTATTACTCAACTCTAACATAAAATGACGGAGAACATGATGGATAGAAACAAGGCAGCCGCTAACAGCACCTACAAGAAATTGGCGGTTCAGTGGTTAAATGAAGTTTTGTGCTTCGCATCAAGTTCGGTGCTGGCAGACTGTTTTCGTCTCCGAAATCGCCAACTTCTTGTAGCTAGCAAAACGTTACCGGCAAGGTTTAGAACGAAATAATAACTATGGGGATTTTCAATACATATTCTAAAAGTCAGACAGGATTACCTGACGTTTATACTTACGACAAGGTCGACCTAAAGCTAAGAAATCAGGTTTACCATATTTGGAACGACTTTTTTAATCAACAATGTTTTGACCATTTGGTTGAAAGTGCTCGTAAAGATATTTACAAAACAATTTGTAAAGAAATTGGTCAAAAGACACTTTTTTCTGGAGGATTTTTCAGCAGAGAAGAAGATTTCGTTGAACAAGTAGATAAATATTTTGAAGACCTTCAAGATAATAACGCTAATAGAATATTGGACGCCATTCAGATTACATTTTTCTATATGGAATTGCTTGAAAAGCTAACAAAGGACAACAATCCATATTTGACAATCTCCTATCCAGTTGAACAAGCAATAAAAGATTTAAACTATCGCTTCAGAGAAAATGGTGTTGGTTATGAATATTCCAGTGGTAAAATTATTCGAATTGACAATAAGTTATTACATCAGGAAACAATCAAGCCGACACTTTTATTATTGATTGAAAAGAAATATAAGAACGCTAATGAGGCGTTTTTAAAAGCTCACGATCATTATAAACATAAAAGAAATCAAGAATGTTTAAACGAATGTTTAAAGTCATTCGAAAGCACAATAAAAATTATTTGTAATGAAAATAAATGGGCTTACAACCAGTCAGACACAGCTAAACCACTTATTAATATTTTTATTACAAATAAATTCTTACCGAGCTATAATGAGAGCTCACTGAATGCGCTTAAGCAATTATTAGAAGGCTCAATTCCGACAGTAAGAAATAAAAACAGTGCGCACGGTGCTGGCAACACTACCATTGAAGTGCCCGACTATTTGGCAAATTATATGTTGTATTTAACTGGTGCGACAATCAGACTTTTGGTTGACACTCAAAACGACAGTAAGAAATAACTCAGCCGATAACACAGGTTACACGCAATGCGGAGTTTGTGCATGTTGCAAATGCAATTTTTCAGCGGCAGAATATTTTTGTATTTGCCATTTAGTTCAGTACATTTAATAAAGGTTTTCGCTCAAGACAGTTTTGTGGTTATTAATTCCGCACTGCGTGTAGCCTGAAACCGTTAGCGGTAATTGCTGGACAGAACAGACATAAACAATGAGAATCATCGGAAACATTCTTCTACTCGGACTTATTTCAATAGTTCTTCAGACCGTTGAGCAAATTGTTTTGGCTCGGTTGACAAGTTTTGAGTATCTACAAGAAAGACGACATCTGTTTATTATCTCGACAATGTTTGTATATCTCATTTTTACATATTTTATTCTTAGACGCGGGAACAATAAATCCAGACCTGCATTTTTAATGACATTGACAATAATGTTTTTTATACAAGTCCTCACAATTATTTCACTAACAGCAATAAATATAGCTTCTGCATTCCTTTCGACTGGTTCAAACTTTCTTCCTGACACCGCAGCAATAGCTATTCAATTTGACGCGGCAGACTTTATCATCAAGACACTACTTTTTGCTCTTGGACTCCCATTAATTATATTGACAATAATATTTTTATTGGACAGACAGAAAATAAGCAACTACCGCTAACACGGGTTTTGCCTTAGTGGGCTGACGATGGGAATAAAAACATTTGAGCAATTAATAAACTTTGGTGCTGGCAGTCAGTTTTCGGTTTCAAAAGCCACCAGCGCAAAGCCCAAAACCGTTAGCGTCAATTTTATGAAAACAATACTCATTCAAATATATGCTCTGACACTATTCCTTTCTTGTTCTCAGAGCAATCCAAAGGACATTGAACAAAACAAAACGCAATCAATAAAAGAAAACGTAAAAAAGTGGCAATTTAAGGACAATCAACACTTATTCATATTGACAATTGATACCGTTTTCTGCGGAGGGACTACAAGAAAATATAGTCCAACAGTTACTTCTATTGATGTGTATGACGTAAAAGACGGTAAACAAATTCAGACAATCGTTCCTGACACATTTCTACTCGACAAATTTTTAGATTCTTCGATAGTATTTATTGTTGAGGACATGAATTTTGATGGAGTTAACGACATTCGATTAATTAATTGGCTCGGCACTGACCTCCAAAAGAGTTATTCCTTTTGGTTTTACAATATCCAAGTTCAGCAGTTTCAGTTTGACACAACACTTGCCAACTTTGTAAACCCTTATTTTGACCAAAGTAAAAAAACATTCCATACATGGTGGCGAACCGGCTTTACAAATTATGGACACGCTTTATATAAATTTGAAAACGACAAGCTGCAGCTCATTACAGAAGAGGAAGAAAACTGGGACATAAATCCGGCAACTCCCGGCACTATTACGCTTAGACAACGATCATATGGCAAAATAGAAGAAATTGAGAAAAAGGTTAAAGAGCCGACAATTGAATATGCTCATGAAAAGTGCAGCTTAGATAAATAAAACAGCCACGAACACGGGTGTTGCGTTAGTGGGCGGACAGTTCGAATAGAAACATTTGAGCAATTAATAAGCATTGGTGCTGGCAGACGGTTTTCGGTTTCAAAAACCGTGAGGGACCAGGCTATAAAACAACACTACAACCACAGAAGAAATTAACAACGATGCGAAAATTATCACTTTTCATTGCGGCAAGTTTAGACGGCTACATTGCAAAACCAAATGATGACCTTAGCTTTCTGAAAATCGTTGAAAAAGAAGGAGAAGACTACGGTTATTCAGAATTTACCGCAAACATTGACACGATAATTCTTGGGAGAAAAACCTATGATTATGTGTTAAAAGAAATTGGTTCTTCACATTACGACAACGGGCAACGAGATGTGTATGTAATAACAAGAACTGAAAGACCGGGCATAGGTAGAACAACTTTTTATACAGGAAAATTGACTGAATTGGTTCAACGACTAAAATCTAAAAGTGGTAAGAATATTTACTGTGACGGTGGAGCGGAAATTATAAATGAACTTTTGCAGCACGACTTGATAGACGAGTTTATAATTTCCGTTATACCGGTTTTGGTTGGTAACGGGACAAGACTTTTCAAAGACCATAGACCTGAACAGCAACTTGAATTTGTGAGTGCAAAATCATTTGAAACAGGATTAACTCAATTACATTATATTCGAAAAAACAGAGTGGACAGTAAGGCACAGTAATTATATGCGAACCGAAATCCGTTACATTGAAAACAAAGGAACCGGAGAGGCATGGATTGGTTATTGCCAATTTTCAAAGTCTGGACGCTCCGTTTATTTCAATAACAAAGTATTTAAAAGAGCACAGGGAATCTCCGGCAATCATATTGATATTGAAACCGGTGAAGTATATTGGATTTCAGGTATCAAGAAAAACGGGGCGGATAGACATTGGACAGATTCAGGTCATATTTTTTTAGACATATCAGCCAAGGATGATTACTTACGCATCATAAGTTCTTCCGCTTTTCCTAAGAACAAATTCATTCTTGTAGAATTAGTTAATACGCCGAATAAAAAGTTATCAAAACAGATTGAAAACGCTAAGACGGAAGATCCATAACCAGGGCGGACGGGCTGGGGGATTACAAAACTGACACTTTACTATTTGGTAGATGGACAGAAAGATAATAGACGGATAACAATTATGCCCTGTACCATCGTCAAGCCTGGACTTTCCAGACCAAGCTTAGGGCAGACCAAAACAGTAGCAAAGGGCCTTGAAACTCCTTACTTAATTTTGTATATTTACAAATATGATGTATGGCGTAGTAAATATTGATAAAGAAATCCTGGGCGGAACGCCGGTTTTTACCGGAACAAGAGTTCCAATTCAGATTCTTTTCGATTATTTAGAGGGCGGTTCCAATCTTGAAGAATTCCTGGACGATTTTCCCACCGTTTCACGTGAGCAGGCTATTCAGTTGATCGAGACAGCAAAAAAATGGCTAACAACCGAAAGACTGCTTAATGAAAATCCTGCTTGACGAAAATATCCCCCGTCATGTAAAGTTTCAATTTCCGTCCCAATACATAGTGATGTCGTCCCAGGACATGGGCTGGGAAGGTAAAAAGAATGGCGAACTTTTAGCTTTATTAATCGCCGAAGGTTTTGAAATTTTCAAAACGCTTGATAAGAACCTTCAATACCAGCAAAATCTTTCAAAATTTAATGTAACCATTTTTTTGCTTTCAGCTCCTGATAATACAAAAAAGACATTCGAACAATTGGCGCTTAAACTTATTGAAGTTTTAAATCACGGGACGTATCATAAATTTGAAATTATTACCTATTAAACAAACAATGAAATGCAATTATAAAATATCCGGATTAGCAATTCTGATAATCCTATTCTCTTTGGGTCTGAATTCTTCTTTTCGGACCTATAAACAATTGACAAAAGGGCAAGCGGTCAAACTTGCGGAACAATTTATCAAACGCAACGGTTACACGACTTCGCCTGCCGATACGTCAAAAATAAGTTATGAGTTGAATGACCAATATGAAAATAGAATTGACAGCGTCCTTAAACGCAGATATAATACGTTGCAGCCAAAGGCTTTTTGTATAAAGGAGGTCAACGACAGCTGGCATATTGGCTTTTTGTCGACGAGTGTTGATTTAAGTAAGCTCGACTCGATCCAACGACAGTCAAACCTACCAGGGCGAGCGGTAATTGTCATGAAAAACGGAAGTGAAATCAGAATGGCACATAAAGACCCTCTTTTCGCCTACTTTAAAAAGCTATGACAATCGAGCACATAAGCCAGGCGGGAAGAATTGCTGTGGTTAAATCGCCCGAACCCACTCCGTCAGACAGAGACTTTCGCCAAAAAGCAGTTGTGCCTGATTGACAGTCAATTTGATCCACGTTCCCCACGAGGGCAGCCGCAAAACGTTGCCGGTATGGGCTTTACGCCCTGCTAAAGTCTTCTTCCTAATTTGCTAACTTTGTATTAATGAATTTAATTAATTCAAATTTGGAGCATATTAATTCGCTTTGCTGACTTTGACTACAATGACTCCTTAAAATACGCGTTCAACCTCCTTAAAAAATGAGACCTCCCGGCAATGCTGAAGTTTTTGAACATCAACTGGCGACGCTTTGGTTTGATGAAGAGGGCATCCTGCATTCGGTAACAAAACCGGTTAGAGGCAGTATTGAAACCATGCGGGAACTATTCGCATTAACCCATAAAATTGCGGATAATCAAAAAGTATGCTTGTTATCTGATGTAACTTCTGCCCAGCCATTGGACAAGCAGACAAGAGATTATATTGGCCTGGAGGGCCCGAAATATTACAAGGCTGTTGCGCTTTTTTCGCACTCTGTTTTAGGAAAATTTGTTATCAATATTCTGATGGCACTGCAAAAGCCGCCTATTCCGGCAAAAATGTTTAATGATGAGGATGAAGCGAAAAAGTGGTTGAAGCATTATATGGATAAGGTTGACACACCAAGTCAGACTTTTGGCGCTGCGTAAAATCCACTCTGTCAATCTCCTCAGCACCTCCCCTGGCTTTTTCCGAACTTTTCCATTCAACTGCAAAAAAATCTCTCAAAATATTTTGCGCAACCAAATTGTTGCATATATTTGCAACGGAATGGTTGCAGGTTTTAAGTTGCTCACCAATGAGAAGAGATATTTTCCAGGCCATAGCCGACCCGACACGACGGGCGATCATCGGGCTTATCGCTATGCAGGCGATGACACCAAATGCTTTGGCACAACATTTTGACATCAGCAGGCAGGCTGTTTCCAGGCATCTGCAGGTATTAACGGAATGCCGCCTTGTAAAGCCTAAACATTCCGGGAGGGAAATTCACTACCAGCTGAACGCAGCCAAAATGAAAGAACTTGATAAATGGATCGGTCAGTTCAGGCAACTCTGGCAAGACCGCTTCAGCGCGCTCGATAAAATTTTACTCACCGCTAAAACAACAAAAAAATGATCAGCAATCTTCAGTTCGACTTCCTTGTGGACAAGGAAAAGAAAACGATCACCGTAAAAAAAGAGTTTGCGGCGAATGTTTCCCTCGTATGGGATGCCTTCACAAAAAAAGAAATTCTCGACCAGTGGTGGGCGCCGAAACCCTGGAAATCGCGCACCAAATCCCATGATTTCAGAGAGGGCGGCGAACGACTTTACGCCATGGTCGGCCCAGCTGGCGAAGAGCATTGGGCAGTATTCAAATTTCAAAAAATTGATAAACCAAATTATTTTTCCGGCGTTGATGGATTTACAGACGCAGATGGCGTGCTGAATCCGGAAATGCCGCTTTTAAATTGGAAAGTCAATTTCACCGGCAAAGGCGCGACAACACTGGTGGAAGTCAATATCAGCTTTGACACCCTTGATCAGCTTGCAAAGATCCTCGAGATGGGATTCAAAGATGGATTCACAATAGCTTTGCAGAGCCTGGACGAATTGCTGCTATCCTTAAAGAAAAAATAAAATGAAAAAAACAAAAATCATTTACTGGTCAACAACCATTCTTTTTGCCGCGTTCATGATCTTCTCCGCTATTCCGAACATACGCGTGGTGGATGAGGCAAAACAATTTCTCACGCATCTCGGTTATCCGGTTTACTTTATTCCTTTCATCGGCGTGGCAAAATTACTGGGTAGCATTGCGCTGCTGATCCCTTCATTCCGGTACATCAAAGAATGGGCATACGCCGGCCTGTTCTTCAACCTCATCGGAGCGGTTTACTCCAACCTGGTTACAGACGGTTTCCATCCTTCCATGCTGGTGATGCTTGCGGTTTTTGCGGTGGCCATCACATCTTACATTTATAACCGCAGGTATTATGGCGGG
>DATDOQ010000066.1:0-4721 GCA_035293205.1 Bacteroidia bacterium | reverse complement strand
CGGACATTGCGTTCCCCGCCGTGCTGTATGAGCTGGACAGTTCGCGACTTCTCCCCGAATCAAAAGATTCACTCAATTATCTCTATCACCTGCTCATGGAAAATCCGAACCTCGTGATAGAAATCGGCTCCCATACCGATTGCCGCGGTTCCACGGAATACAATCGAACTCTTTCGCAGGCGCGCGCTTTGTCGTGCATCAATTACCTCGTAAAAGAAAAAGGAATCGCGCCCGAAAGACTGGTGGCAAGAGGTTACGGGGAAGACAGCCCGTTAAAGCTCTCAGGTGAAATAGTATTGACAGAAAAATACATCAACACCATGCCGGAAAAAGAAAAAGAATCGCTTCACCGGTTAAACCGTCGCACTGTTTTTAAAGTCTTACGGCAGGATTACGTGGACCCCTCGGCCCCGAAAACTCCGGTGAAACAAGTAAAGGTCCGGAAAGGTTATTTCGATGAAAGTGGCGTTGCGGAGCCGGAAGAGCTGAAAGACGGAGACCGGCCTTAATGGGCAATTGAAAAATAATACGTTGGTAGTCAATTTGTTGTTGGTTTACAGCCTATCCGGGATGGGGTAGGCTGTATCTTTTTAACGAATCCGCACTATACCAGCCGGATAATTGATTTTTCACTGAAAATGCCGGAAAAAGTGACTTTTTATCCTTAATGCGGAAATAATTAACTTAGCAGCCACGTCAAATTTTGTAACACAAACTTTTCACTATGAATTTTATGAAAGTCCTTGCTGCAGCGGCGGTTTTCTTTTTTGCATTTTCATTAGACGCGAACGCGCAGAAGAATTATATACGCGATGCCGACCGCGCTTTTGATTCGCAGTCGTATTATACGGCATCGGAGCTGTACAAGAAAGGGATCGCGAAGATCAACAACAAACAGGAGAAAGCGCGCATCACTTTCCAGATCGCCGAGAGCTACCGGAAAATGAATGACTGGAAGCAGGCTGAGAGCTGGTACAGCAAAGCCATAAAAGCAAAACATTCGGATGATAAAATGTATCTCTGGTATGCCGAGGCGCTGAAGATCAATCAGCGTTACGATGACGCGGTGATCGCGTTCGGTGATTATAAAACCAGGGTTCCTTCCGATCCCGCCGGTGAAAATGGCATTAAATCCAGCGAGCTCGCACAGAAATGGCGTGATAATCCAGGCCGTTGGGTGGTTGAGAATGTGGCATTGCTCAATTCAAAAGATTATGACTTCTCGCCGACCTTCAGTGATAAAAAGCATACCTCGCTTATTTTCACTTCCAAGCGGGAAGGACAATCGGGCAGCAAGATCGATCCTATATCAGGAACCATGTATTCCGATCTTTTTGAATCGAAAATTGATAAGAACGGAAAATGGAGCACCCCGGCTACAGTGGCAGGAGAAGTGAATACACCGCTCGGCAACGAAGGAGCTTCAAGTGTCAATAAGAAATCCGACAAAATATATTACACGCAATGCGGGCAGGAGAAAAAAGCGGTGATTACCTGCAAGATTTTTATGTCCGTTAAAAGAGGCAACGCATGGGATGTTCCGACGCTTATTGATTTTGGTCTCGATGCCGCGGTGGTCGACAGTTTTAATTTCCGTCATCCGACTGTCAGCGCTGATGAGCAGGTCATGGTGTTTTCTTCCGATATGACCGGTTCCCTTGGTGGTAAGCGAACTTCAGATCTCTGGATGTCACTTTATGACAAGAAAGCAAAACAATGGGGCAAGCCTACCAATCTCGGTTCAACGATTAACACAGAAGGTCGCGAAGGATTTCCTTACATCAGCGAAAACAATGATCTTTATTTCTCTTCCGACATGCACCTCGGAATGGGCGGACTTGATATTTTCAAAGCGCCGGTCACCGACGCGAAAAACTGGAGATGGGGCACCCCGGAAAACCTGCAATACCCGTTGAATTCTTCGGGTGACGATTTTGGTCTCATCTTCGACGGGAAAAAAGAAAGAGGCTATCTCACATCCAATCGCGAAGGCACCAAAGGCGCCGATGATATCTGGTCATTTTACCAGCCACCCCTGGTTTTCCACCTGAATGGCACTATCACCGACTGCAAATATGGTCCAAGCATCACCGTGCAGGACGCAACTGTCCGTCTTGTTGGTTCTGATGGTTCTGCTTTGGAAGTGAAAACGGATAAAGATGGAAAATACAAATACGACCTGTTGGCGGAAGTGTCTTATGTGGTCACGGTGTTCTCCGACGGAAAAGCGCGCAGCACAAAAGCGGACGGTTACCTGAACCTTCCGGATAAAGACAAAGGCAAGCTGACGACAGTGGGAGAAATCAACTCAAAAGATTTTACGCTTGACTTCTGCCTGGTGCCTGCGGAAACAGAGATCCGTTTCCCGGCGGTTTTATATGACCTTGATAAATCGACGCTGCGCCCGGAATCGAAAGATTCGCTGAACTTCCTTTACCAGACGCTGATCGATAACCCGACTATTATTATTGAAATCGCATCGCATACCGACGCGCGCGCGACCAATAAGTACAACCAGGTTCTGTCCCAGGCACGCGCGCAGGCCTGCGTGGATTATTTGGTGAATGAGAAAAAAGTTCCGAAAGAACGCATGATCGCGAAAGGATATGGCGAAGAGCGTCCGCTGCGCATGGCAGACGCCACCGTTCTCACCGAGAAATACATCAACAGCAAAAAAACCACGGAAGAGCGGGAAGCATTGCACCAGCTCAACCGCCGCACGGTGTTCCGGGTACTCAGCTGGGATTATGTGGATCCGAATGCGCCCGTAGATCAGAACCAGCGCAAGATCGTGAAGCCGAAAGTTCTTTCAGGCGCGTTTGATGACATGGGTGATACCACCGGCGCCGATGTAGATGAACCGCTGCATGAACAAGCCCCGGAAGGTGGCGAAGGTGGAACACCTCCTCCGGGTGAAACGCCTCCCAAGCAGCCGGCTACGCCCGCTCCGAAACCAAAGCTTTGGTAACCAAAAATAAATTTGAAGCGTCCTGAATCCAAACAGGGCGCTTCTCGTTTTTGGCAATTAGAATACGCTGGAAAAATTTGCAATGCTGATAATTGGAATCACTGCGATTACGAAAAAAAATGAGTGACACACGATATAACCGGCGGGGTGTTTCAGCTTCCAAAGAAGATGTGCACAACGCGATAGGCGATCTCGATAAAGGAATTTTTCCGCGGGCTTTCTGCAAGGTCATTCCCGATTACCTTACGGGCGATGAAAATTATTGTCTGGTCATGCACGCTGACGGCGCCGGCACAAAATCCTCACTTGCCTACCTCTACTGGAAAGAAACCGGCGATGTAAACGTGTGGAAAGGAATTGCGCAGGACGCGATCGTGATGAATACGGATGACCTGCTTTGTGTGGGCATCACGGATAACATCCTGCTCTCGTCCACCATCGGCCGGAACAAAAATCTGATTCCAGGAGAAGTTGTTACCGAATTGATCCGCGGCACGGAGGAAGTGCTGGACGAAATGCGAAATCTGGGCGTGGGCATCCGCAGCACCGGGGGCGAAACTGCTGATGTAGGTGATCTTGTACGGACGATCATCGTTGACTCAACGGTTGTTGCGCGCATCAAAAGGAGCGATGTCATCACCAATGAAAAAATTGCAGCCGGTGATGTGATCGTCGGGCTGGCATCTTTTGGCCAGGCGAGCTACGAGAAAGAATACAACAGCGGCATCGGCAGCAACGGTCTCACTTCGGCAAGACATGATGTGTTTCATAAATACCTGTCTGAAAAATATTCCGAAAGTTATGATCCGTTCATTCCGGCCGAGCTCGTTTACAGTGGAAAATTAAAGCTGACGGATGAAATTGACATTGGAAACGGCCGTAAGGTGACTGCCGGAAAACTCGTGCTTTCGCCGACAAGGACCTATATGCCGGTGATCGCGCGGATGCTTGAAAAACACCGGAAAGATATTCACGGCATCATTCACTGCAGCGGTGGCGCGCAGACAAAAATTCTTCATTTCATCGACAACCTGCATGTGGTCAAAAATAATTTGTTTCCCGTCCAGCCTTTATTCCGTTTGATTCATGAGCAGAGCAAAACGCCCTGGCAGGAAATGTATAAAGTATTCAACATGGGCCACCGGATGGAGTTGTATGTGCCAGAGAAGATCGCAGAAGAATTAATTGCCATTTCCGCATCATTCAACATTGAAGCAAGGATCATTGGAAGCGTGGAAGCCACCGCCGGCGCAGTTGGTAAGAAGCTAACCATTCGCAGTGAATTCGGGGAGTTCGTATATTAGAAAAAAACCGGTTGGGTTACTAAATTTGTCTAATAATTGGATTTCCGTTCCGCTTTGTTTTTTCATAATTTGACTGAATTCAAAAACAGCAATTCATCCAATGAAATTAAGGACGGCCATTATCACCGGATTGATCTGTCTTTATGCGCTGCTATCTGTCGAAGCCTGGGCGCAATATAATCCGCAATACAAAAAGCAGATTTCATTTACGAACGACAGTTCAGTTTCCTTTTCAAATTACCAGGCTTTTTTTCGCGTCAACACACAGGCGCTGATCGGCAGCGGTTTCATGCAACCCGATGGTGACGATATCCGCTTCAGTCCCAATTCCTGCTCACCCGTCAGCTTTTACGATTATTGGATTGAGAATTACATCAACACAGATTCTACAAAAATCTGGGTGAAGCTTCCTTCATTTCCGTCCATGTCGACAACCAGCATTTATATGT
>DATDOQ010000065.1:0-7123 GCA_035293205.1 Bacteroidia bacterium | reverse complement strand
GTGTACAATCTTACGGGCAGTTAAATAATGTTTACGTTATGAAAATGGATGCCACAACCGGGATCGTGACAGGCGGACCGCTTGTTATTTTCGGAACCGGCGATGAATGGGCGGCTGATGCTTTGCCGGCGAATAATTCACCGCAGAAAGGCGTTTATCTTGTTGGATCGACCAATAGTTACGGTGCAGGAAGCAATGATATTTTTATGGCAAGGATTGACAGCACCTGCGGGTTGACATGGTTTAAAACTTATGGCGGTTTGCAGTCCGATGATCCTTCGCAAATCATTCAGCTCGCCGACGGCAATATGCTCGTAACGGGAACCACCGCCAGCTATGGTGCGGGTGCGACAGATATGTTTTTGATGAAAGTGGACCCTGCTGGCAACATGATCTGGTTTAAGACGTACGGCTGCACCGGCATCGAGTATGGGGCATCTGTGCTGCAATTGCCCTCCAGCAACCTGGCGCTGCTGGGAACAACCTTCAGTTATGGCGCAGGCGATGCAGATGTTTTCCTGATGGTGACGCCGGCGGAGGACAGCGTTACCTGTAATATGCAGTTTTTTACACCAGTTGTTCTGACACACTTTCCGACTATTCAGGTTGGCGGCAACGAAGCGAGCGCAAATACGCCGGCCACAGTGGCCACACCAACAACACTGACTTTCAATTTTACACCTGGCACAATCTGCAGTCCGCCATTAATCGTGACGGCTACCGCAACGCCGGATTGTACTTCAGGAACCGCCACCGCAAGTGTTACCGGCGGAAATAGTCCATATAACTATTTGTGGAGCAGCGGTCAAACTACCGCAGTGGTTCCCAACCTTGCTGCCGGAACATATACAGTAACGGTAACGGGTTCGGTGGGAGCCTGTGTATTCCGGACAGACAGCGACAGCGCAACTGTGACGGTGAATTACAATCCGGTTCCTGTTGCAGTGATCAGCTCCAATGCAATTAATGGAAGCTTCTATTTCAGCGGCCAGAATGCGGAACTGTGTTTCAGCGAAACAGGAAGCACAGGTTATGATACGCTGAGCTGGTTCATCAATGGTGTTCCCACGGGGGCTACATCATGTGTTACAATCAATGATTCAACAGTTGGGCCGGTTTGTGCGACGCTTTATGTGGTGAATACTTTTGGCTGCCCGGATACAGCTACAATTTGTGCGGAAATTATTCATTCTGATTATACGATCCCGAACATATTTACACCGAATGGTGATGCAACCAATGACGCTTTTATCATTTCCACGAATGGAATTAAAGAGCTGCATTGCGATATTTATGACCGTTGGGGCGTTTTGATTTATTCCTGGGATGGTATAACCGGAAAATGGGATGGCAAATCCCTTAACGGCGAATTTGTCTCGGACGGGGTTTATTATTTCACGGCCCGCCTGGCCGATTACCAGGAAAAAGTTTACAATGAAAACGGATTTGTGCAATTGATCCGGGCGAAATAGAAGAGATTTTGCACGAAGTAACCAACCGTGACATTTAAAACACTCTCCGCGATGGTTGTGTTATAAAATAACCACGGCGTCACAAAGACACGGATCAAAAAAATGCACAAAAACTGATCTCCGCGCCTCTGTGCCCTTTAGGTTCTTAAAAAAAATGCTGCTTTAACAGCAATATTTACCACACATGACCACAGTTGTAATAAGTTGTGTTAAAAAATAACCACTGGCAAAAGCGCTATTTTTCTCCAGGCTCAAACCGCCATTTAACCGGCATTTTATCTTCATTAAGCGAATCAAGGCTGGTGATCTCGAATGGCCGGTGCAGAAAATTACTCGCGAAATCACTCACATATTTTGTAAACTGAACTTCATGCGTGGTCTTTTTCCAGGGCTTCTCAGGAATGAATTTCCACGTGCTGTCGTTGTCCATATTGAAAAACCCGCCGGTGACAAACGCATTTGAAAGCGTATCCCTGATTTTTATTCCAGTGATAATCGACACATAATCCATTCCTTCCGAAAATCTTATTTCCAGCGCCTGCCGGGTATTTGCTTTTGGTATCCGAAATGCTGCGTAATCGATCCCGGGTAATTCGCGATCATCTTTCACCACTCGGAATTTTTTCACAACCTCCTTTGTCGTTGGCCGCATAAACGCGTCCTGCATGCCGGCGCCTACTACGAGGGTGTATTCTTCTCCCGGTAAAAAAATTTCGCCCAGTTCAGCGAAGTAATTGATTCCCCGTTTAACGCGCCCGGGATGGATCATCAGCACCAGCACTTTCCTGTCTTTTTCCCAATAGGATTTCTGACGCCAGACCATTGGTTTTTCCACGCCTTTGCTGTCGAAGATTTTTACCCGTTGATATGCGTTGATATCATCCAGCATAGTTTGTGAGAACTCCACATGAAACAGGAGGATATTCGCCGGCAGCTCATTGGCAAACGGGTAGATCTGAACGACTTCAGCAGGTGGTATTGCTGGCGCGGCGGAAGCTGGAATGACAAAACGCTTTTTCAGCGTGTCATTTTCCGTGTAAAACTGCGCTTCGAATCCGGTGCCAGGCGCCAGCTCTGATTCAGGAACAAAACTCAGCTCCGATTTACTGGCCGTGTAATTTCCATAAACACCCGATGGAGCAGGTTTACCCCCGAGGATGACAAAAATCGCAAGCACTTTCCGCCCTTCTTCGTAAGTGATTTTTCCCTTGCCCGCAAGCTTATTAAAAGCCGGCGGCAATTTCACCGTAATAACAGGCTTGCCAGGATTTTTAAAATTAATATCAATGGGATCCTTTCCGCCAGGCAGGAAACACAGGAGCAGGATGAAAAAAGAAAAAATTCGCATGGCAGGAAAATAATGTAAAAGGAGCCGTGAATATTACTTCACAGCTCCTTCGGTAAAATAATTTTTATTTTACGACAAGCTTCTGAGTGGCAATTTTATTTTCGCCGGAAATGACAGAAACAAGATAATTGCCGGGAACAAGCATGGAAATATCCACTTTTTGTTCCGTTACCGGTCGCAAAACCGTACGCAAAACTTCTTTTCCGTCGATGGAGTTGATCACCAGGGAAGATCCTTCCTGCAGCGAACCACTGTTGTTTGTTATTACAACCGAGCCGGATGCCGGATTCGGGAACAGGCTGAATAGCGAAGGCGCCGCAACATCTTCAATTCCGGTTGCGAGCGTGCCAATGGTGAACAGCTTCAGGTTGTCGAGATCATCGAGTACTAAAAGATCATAATCGGTGAAAAAGGCGATTCGCTTAAAAGTGCCCGTGTATTGCATGATCTCATCGGTGGTCAGACCCACGGACGGGTTGCCGGCGAAATCGCGGAGCTGTTCGGAGTTATTGTTGAATTCTCCCGCTGTCACCTGGCTGCCGTCGAGGTATTTCTCACCGATGCGGTAAAGCGGATGCGCAGTTGAAAATCCCTGGTGCAGATCGAGCAGGAAATTGGTTCCGTTCTGCTTCACAGGAACGACTTTTAATGACGGCATGGAATTCATATCAAAATCTTCCGTGACCTGCAGCACTCCGCTTCCGGCAATATTTGCCGTTTCCACCGAATAGCCGGGAGCGCAGGTGGTAACACCCATGATCCGGTCGTTGCCGGCCACATTGGCCCATCCCATTTTTTCAAGCGGGGCGGACGTATAATAGCCTCCGCCCCAATTACTCTTATGCATCGTAGTGGCGCGATTGGTCGTGGTGCCATTGTGCACAAAAGGCGCAATGATGGTTCCCACTTCGCCATTCAGCGAGGAATTTGCTACAGACACGAACAGCGTATTGTTGCCCCATGACATATCCTGAATTGTAAATGTGCCCGCTGTAAAAGTGATCGCGCTGTATTCTACGTTCGTCAGGCTGTACGGAGTAATGGTTGTTCCGTTTCCAGTGACTTTCACAATCACATTTGTTCCCGTGTTCTGGTTGTAAACGAGCGCGTAAATGGATTTTGAAATGGGATTCACTTCCATATTCAGCACAGTTGCGTTCGTGCTGCCAAGCGCTGCCATCACCAGTGTGGTAAAAGCAGGAACCTGCGTGCTCACGACATTCGAAGCGGAATCCGCCGGATTGTTGTCGTTGATGTTGATCGCGTAAACTTTTCCCGTAGCATTCACGGCTATGATCAGAGCGACATCGGTGCCGTTGGAAACAAGCTCGATGTCATTCACCATGCCAGAACTGAATGGTTGTCCGGTAACGGGGGACTGCAGCAGGCTGTTAGCGAAAACCGCGCAGCTGCAAAAGATACTGCAAAGTGTAAGTGTAATTGTTTTCATGGGTATTGGTTTAAGTGTAAAAATGAAGTTTGCCATTTGGAAAAGCGCATATTCTCCCGTGCTCCCCAAACAGCTGGCAATATAAGTGAAACGGATGAATCCGGCGGCACCAAATTTGGTCGAAAATTAGTATTCCAAATTACAAATGCAAAAATTAATCAGGCAGTGTCCTCCCGGGAAAGTCATATTTTCCGGGTGTTGTTTTTTTTACAAGAACCGATTCGCAGCCCTGATTAATTCGGCCTTTTCGTGGAAAATCCGCGTTTAAGCGACCAATCTCAAATTAAAGAAAATCGTTTATTGCTGCAGGTTTCAGCGCGAATACCATTCCATAGGAACCTAATGGAAATGCAGTAAAAAATTTAATTCATATAACTTTTGAGATAAACCCTTGTCTAAGATCATGGCACGCATTAGCTTTATCTAAGCATGGTCCGGACTATTTTCAAATACTGCTTGTTTCTTGTAGCCATTGCGCTTGCCGGCTGCCGGAAAGATCCCCCGCCACCGCCGCAGCCTCCCGGTCCCTCCGAAGCGCAGTTAGTGGAGGAATTCAAAGCCTATACATTTTTTAAAGAAGGTTCGTACTGGGTTTACGAGGACAGTGCCAGTGGAGTACTCGACAGCATTTTTGTTTATTATACGGAAGAAGGTCAGGGACCAGACAACGAAGGCGTGATGCGATACTGGTTCAGATGCCATAAGTGGAGCGCAGGCGACAGCACTTTTTATTACGATTGGTTTCATTCATCATGGACTTCGGTGAATCCTTATCGTTCGAAGGTATTTAGGGATATGACCTTTGTTAACCAAACAATCGGCTCTACGATTTTAATGGAGTACCCAATTGTGACCGGCAATATACTGTATTCGTCAGGAAATGGGTCCTCCTCGAATATAACTACAACGCTACAAAAACATGAAAGCATTCAATTGGGCGCAAACGTCTTTTATGAGGTTTGTGAAATCACTCACTCTTTAGATCCACCCTTTGATACGGCAACCCGGTTTTTCATCGCTAAAAATGTTGGAATAATTAAAAGAGTAATAAGCGGTAATAAGACTTGGACACTTCTTAGGTTCCATATTCAAGAATGATTTGCAAATACTTCATATTGAGGGAGCGAAAAATTAACAATAACTATCGCGGTGAAAAAGTACAAGTTATTAATTGTTGTCCTGCTTTTCAGCGGCTCTCTTTTCTGTAGGGACACCCTTTTCCCTGTACAAAAAAGAAAGTATGTCAATATCTCTTTTAACCTGACATCTCCATTTAATTTATTTGCACTTGAAGCAAATGTGATAGTGGCACCTTTGAATTATATCCATTTGGGATATGGCAGGCGGAATTATGATAATGGCGGTGGTGGCGATATTTTCCATCGCCCCAAATTTGAGTCGTTATCCCAATTCGCGGAGATCCGTTTTCATGTTCCGGTCTTATCCACATTTACGGGAATTTTCGGAGGCGTTTATTTTGATTATAAAAAAGGTAAAGCCAGCTATTACGATTCGGATTATCCCTACTGGCGCGAAAGCAATTACAAATATACACGGGAGGTGTTTGGCCTGATGGGAGGAATGTCAATCGTTCCGCTCAAATCAAAAATTCTGTACCTCGAGGGTTTTGCCGGTACCGGGAAAGTTTTTAAAATTGATGTAACACAGCTTCCAGGCGATCCCAATACAGAGGATCATACGGAGGATATAAAAAGAAGGGAGCAGTTCGTCTATCGTATTGGAATTTGTATAGGATTCGCGTTTTAGTTTGCTGTGTGTGGTCAAATTTTGCTGTACAGCAGCATTTATAAAAAGAACCACAGAGGTAAAAAGTGAGGTATGCATCCGCCGCGGCGGACGCACAGAGGTTTTTGCCACATGACGTTAAGGTTCCGAAGCTTTTACTTTCATCATTCACCCAGCAGCACCCTGATCTCCACGATCAGCCGGTCAACGTCCACCGGATCCGTGCCGTCGTAAAGTCCGCGGACATGTCCTGCCGGATCAATCAGCGCGAAATTCTGCGAATGCACAAAATCTTCTTTGCCGCCATCGCCGCGTGTGTCGGAGATGAGATACGAATGCCGCGCCAGATCGTAGATCTGTTTTTTATCGCCGGTCACAAAAAACCATTGCGAAGGATCAGCATTGTATTTTTGCGCGTAAGCGGCCAGCGCTTCCACGGAATCGTTTTCCGGATTAACCGTATGCGAAATAAATTTTACGCGTGGATTGCCTTTGTATTCTTTGTAAACCCGTTCCATCTGTCTTGCCATCACGGGACAAATCCCCTCGCAGGTGGTGAAGAAAAAATCCACAACAGAAACTGAATTTGAAAAGTCCTTCCTTGAAATACTTTTTCCTGTCTGATCTGTCAGCGAAAAATCAGCAGCGGTATGCCGTCCCTTTTCATCTTTTTGCGCCTGCAATCCTTTTTCCACCGGGGCGTAGTAGGGGAGTGTCCGTACTTTTTTCCCTTTGCCGAAATAAAAATACCCGCCCACCAGCAGGCTGAAGGCCAGCAGCACCAATAGTATGTTTACAAATGAACGCATCTGTTTCTTATTATTTATCGCATGGCTTGGTGCTCTCATTCAAAAACTAACAGAAGCCACGCTTGACTGCCGAAGCGAGGGAGGCGCACCGGTAGCCACGGATTTTCGCGGATTTCGCGGATTAATTCATTAATGTCCGTGCCCATCACCGGGACTATGCTGGTGCTGGTCTTTTTGCGGTGTCGGCGGCGGGGTCGGTGGTGCCGGTAATTTTAATTCCATCGGTGTTCCGGAAATCACTTTTCCTTCTTTGTACTTAACCGTTTGTGTGGTTTTTCCGTCTTCCGAAGCCTGCTTC
>DATDOQ010000064.1:0-4735 GCA_035293205.1 Bacteroidia bacterium | reverse complement strand
GATCCAGAAAAACCGGATGTATAATTATGAAGATTTCGCCGCATTGATGGAAGCGATTTTCAGCGGACACATGGGTGGCGACGATGACGATGAAAAACCGGTCGGCGAATATGGGCGGCTCCGGATGTTTGTCAGTAAAGCGGATGCCAAAGGCTGGAATGTGGCTTCGCTGAAATATGCATGGGAAGCGCATAAAATGTTTCCTGACGATGCGGATATTACACTCTGGTGCGCCGGTTTGTTCCGGGAACTTGCCGTGAAAAACGAATTGCGGTTGGATGATTTTGCCACACACGACAGCCTTTTTTACCAGGTGGGCGACAAAGCTGCGGGTGATTCTGTTGTTGCCAAAAAAATAAAGAGCAATACGCCGCAGGGCCGGTTCCAGGCCGCCATTGATCATCTTGACCGCGATTCGCTCAAGAATTTTCATTACTGGCAATTTGCTTTTATTGAAGAAATGAAAGATTCGGCTTTTGTAAAAATGTTTCGCGTGTCTGTTGCTTATGCCGATAGCATTGAGCTGGAAGATTCACTCTGGTACGATAAGTCGAAACGGGAAAAAAGAATGGTTGCGAAAGAATACAAGCAAAACATTTATGGTCCACAGGGAATTGACAGGCTCGTGGCCGTGAACCCCGTTTATGTTGTCTATGATTACCGGAATGAAACATCCGAAGTAGATGTGCGAAAGACGCTTGCCGGCCGCGACGAGCTCGTTTCGGAAATGGAAGAAAGCGCATCAACAACGGGTATCGCGCTTCAGCTGCTGGACGCGAAGGGAATGAACACCACTAACGTGGACCAGTTCAACGATCTCATGGTTGTGAGTGAATGGTTTGATCAGCGTTCGGATTACAACGACAACCAGATCCTGCCTTACCCGCAGGGAGAAATGAAAGCGCTCGCTGAGAAATATGGCACAAAATATTTTATGTGGTCGGCTTACATCACTTCAACCGAAAAGCGCGGCGGCCTGTTTTTCCGCGCACTGAGTCTCGCTTTTGCCCCGCTTGCTCCGCAGATCGCTTACAAGCTGCTCACGCCGCGTCAAAATGTTTATTACATCGTCATCGTTTACGACATCACAACGGGTAAACCGGTTTTCATTCAGCGTACTGAAATGAATGACCAGCAGCCTACCAAAGACAGGATGCGGCTGCATGTTTTTGACTTGATGCGCACACTTTCAAAGCCAAAAAAAAGTAATTGATGAGAAAGCAATTATTTATTCTTTTGCTTGTTGCAGCGATCTGTGAAATACAAGCGGCTCCTGCAACAGGCGGATTAAAAGGACGCCGGGTAATCGTTCAAGGCGAATTCGCGTACGCACCTTTTCTTACTTCGTTCAAAGATTTCTACACGAAATACGATTTGCAGTATGGCGGAAATCTGAATCTGATCGTTGGCCGTTATTCCCAGCTGGCCGTTTTTTACAACAGATGGTCACTGGGCAACAACCAGGTGATCGAAGGAAATCTTCACGCCTCCGATCGGGTGGATGGAACCCAATACGGCGTCAGGTTGCGACAGTTCAGGAAGAAAAAAGGGGGACTGGCACCAATTGGAAAATTCTATGATTATTCGGTGAGCTACGCGCAAAATAAATTCATGCCCGGCGCTTCTAATCCAGATGTTCTTTATGAAGCGACGGATCGTTTGCCAAAATTCTCCGACCAGGTAATTATAAATTTCGGCATCGGCACCCAGCAGGTTTTCTGGAAACACCTCGTGCTTACTTCCGGTGTACGCTTTGGCGCGCCGGTCTTTGAAGTGAACAGGGAAAACGGCATTGCCTATGGAAATTTCCTGCTGAAGCGTATCGCATACAAAGAGATATTTGGAGTTTTCTTTGGTGTGGGATTTTTGATTTAAGCCACGGATTTACGCGAATTACACGGATTATTTACACGGATTACAGCCGCGGATTACACGGATTACGCGCATTACGCGGATTACGCGGATTAACGCGGATTACACGGATTAAGAGCCACGGATTACCAGATTGATTCTTCGTGTCTTAACTTCGTGTACTTCCTGTCTTCGTGGCTACCATCTTTGTGCCTTTTTCAGCCAAACCGAAGGTTGACTACATTCCGCGTTTTTCTTCCGTATCCGGTTTTCCACCACCGGAATTAGCTTTTTCCTTTGCCGGCTTTTTTATTTTCTCAAAGAGTGAATAATAGAACGCGTGCGTGGATTCATTTTCTTTTTTACGTTTCACAACTTCATGGCTCACATGAATTACATCCCCCGTTTTCAGATCGAGGATAGCAACATCATATACACAGTTCTGGCGCGGAATGAAAGCGCGAACGGCGGGAATTACAGCAAGGCAGGAAACGCCGAACCAGAATGGCCGCTGGATACGTTTGTAATAGCTCGCCTCAACGGCTGTGAACATGACGTAGCGGGTGTTGTATTTTTTCATGATCGAATCGGCCTGTGCCTGGTTATTGACATTTGTCGCAAACGCGTGTGAACCATGCTGGCGTTTTTCAAAAAACCATTCATTCAGCGCCGCAAGATCCGCCATCGAATCACCAGTAAGACTATCCATGGACAATGGATTCAGAACAATGGCTTCGACACCTGCCTTGATAGCTTCAGTTTTCAGCAATGAAGTCATACCCGATTGTCCCTGCTCGCTGCCGGTGAAATCCTGGTCGGGTTCTTTCCTCCGTTGTTTTTGCCGGTACACTTCATAATCAGGGCTGATGATCAGCACCCGGTTGATCTCAAAGCCAGATTTTTTCTCCTCGGCCGCCAGCGCCTGCTTTTCCTTTTTTGTTTTTTCTTCGAATGCGGATAAGTCAGGTGTGGAAATAAGGGAATTGTGGTGATCGGAGTGGTATTTGAATTTTGCAACGAAAACGGTGTCCCTGAACAATTCCACGAAAGCGAATTTAGTGAAGCGTTCTTTTTCAGAAGAAAGCTTGAATTTATCGAGGCGCGAAAATTTAGAATCCCCGGTCTCACCTGTTTCTTCCACACGCTGCAGCGAATCCTGGCGTAATTTTACACTCGCCTCATCCGGAGTGATTGTGGAGAAGTAGCTGAGGTGGAGATTCTGTTTGTTCACCAGCATATAAAAAAGATTGTCGCAAAGTTTTGCCTGCAGGGAATCACCCGGAATTTCTTTGTGAATTTTCCAGTTATAAACCAGCGCGAGGATCGTCAGCTCATCCGCCTCCATTTCGTTAAACAGATGAAAGATCTGCTGCTGCTGACCGGGATAATCCTTATGCGCCGGTTTCCGGTAATAACCCGCGCGTTTAAGCGAACTGTATTTTCCCCCATACGATGAAGGATTGAACAGGTAACCCATGTCAAACAGTCCGCGTCCTTCGCTTCCCTGGTCATACGCGGCCAGATTGTAAAGCGCCTGGCCAATGATCTTGCGGAAATAAATATCATTGGGATGCTTCTGCAACATCATGTAGGAGCTGTAAATCGCTTCCGGGTAAGCCCGCACTTCAAGATAAAGCCGGCATAATTCGTAACGGCAAGATTCCCGGCTCTGCAGAAAGTTGTTTTTTGATACAATAAAGGATTTGCCTTCCGGGTTCTGAACCGTGTCAAGATAAGTCATCATCGCCATACGCCGTTTCCGCACATTCGGATGGGTGCTTCGCTTGTCGTCGTAATTATCATCCGAATAAATCGGCTCGACTTCTTTCAGGTAATAACCACCCGGAATTTTAATGTGATCCTGGTTGAAGAACAGGGTATCATACGGCATGTCATCGAAAGGAAATTCAGAATATTCGAGGACGTCGAAAGAACGCAGCGCTTCTTTTTTGCTGTAATTGGTGCGCGCAAACATTTCAAATCCCATTCGGTCTGCTTCCAGCTCCTGTTCCTGGTTGAAGGAAAGGGATGAAGACTGCTTCAGGTAACCGGGCGTGCTGGTATTGTTCAGCTCCTCGCGGTTCATGTACCCTTTGAGCATGTGCTCCTGCCTGAAATGCACAATTTCATGGCAAAGAATATACGCGAGCTGCGCTTCATTTTCAAGCTGTGAAAGGAGGCCTACAGTGAAAAGGATCGTACCGGTGGCGGATGTGAAGGCGTTTGGGGTAGGGGATTTATAAACGTAAAAATGGAGCTTTTGAAAAGTTTCCGGATCATCTTTCAGGACTTCCGCCGCCACTCTCGACACATAGCTGCTCATCGAATCATTAAACAGCACGAAGCCCGAAAGCATGCGTTGCTGCGAATAATAGTTCATTTCGCGCATGAACTGCTCTTCTTCAGCGGACACCTTATCGCCAATGGCATTCCTTTTTTCGACCTGCTTTGCAACGGTCATGTGACTCGGACAACGGTAATATTCAGGAATTGGTCCGTGGGGCTGAAGCGGCACAACGGTTTGCGCGAATCCGGTAATAAAAGCGGGGAAGGTGAAAAGAAACAATAAAATATGACGCATACGCAGGAGTCTTGATCGTTTCAATAAAGTTAAGGAATCGGTAGGCTTGGTGAATAATTTTAACGTTTCTTGAGAGAGAAGGGGATTGAAACCAATGTTGATAATATTCAGCGGGCTTTCCGTTCCGGGGTAATTCCAAAGATGAAGAAAAATCATACAATCTTTTCAAGCGATCCGCCCCACAGGAACAACCGGTCAATTCGTCTTTCCACCTCCGGATCTTTCTCCAGCGGCGGGGCATGATGCGGTTTGATCCGTGCATCTATAATTATGGAGCCCCGGCATCCCCAATGTTTGTGTATA
>DATDOQ010000063.1:0-2014 GCA_035293205.1 Bacteroidia bacterium | reverse complement strand
CTGCTTGCACTGATGGCTTCAGGAATGAACGGACAGCAATTTAAATTTCATGGCTACCTACCGATCGATAAAAACGAACGGATCCGGTTTATTAAAAATTTGGAAAAAGATACGCGCAGTTCAGGCACAACGCATTTATTTATTGAAACCCCTTTCAGGAACCGCCAGCTACTCGATGATCTGCTCCGGATTCTTGACGGACCGACACATTTATGTGTTGCATGTGATTTGACATTGCCGGGAGAGCTGATCCGTTCAGCCAGCGTTAACGCCTGGAAAAAATCCTCTCTGCCCGATTTACATAAGCGCCCTGCCGTTTTTTGCATCGGCCATTAAATAAAACAAGGGAGTCCGTCGGAGGATCCCTTGTATGTAAGACCGGGAAAAACGCTACTAAAACCCAGCCACGTAATACCAATGCTTCGCCAATACTGCACTAACTGTGCCAATATATTTGTGGGCGAAAGCCTACTTTTACCTTCATGAATTTTATTATTAAGGTGCTGATCTCTTCAATGGCTGTTATTTTCACCTCTTTTATTCTTCCGGACAGCATGGTGCGCATCGAAGGAATTACAACTGCCCTGATTGTCGCGGTGGTGCTGGCTTTCCTGAATGCCACGGTTAAACCGGTGCTTACAATCCTGACAATTCCTGTTACATTTTTGACGCTCGGCCTATTCCTGCTAGTCATCAACGCACTTATGATAATGATCGCAGATTATTTTATAGATAGGTTCTGGCTTTCTGGCTTCTGGTCCGCCTTTATATTCAGCATCGTTCTCGCCCTTACTAACAGTATTTTCGAAATGATCCGGCGTCGGGACGATGAGCGCCGTCAACCTTAATTGTTCAGGGCATGCAATGGAGCGCATTATTTTCGGAAGCAAGGCTGAGTGATAAAAATTTCCAGCGTCTTTCTACCCCCGACCGGACAAATTTCGAGCGTGACTTTGACCGCGTTGTTTTTTCTTCGGCCTTTCGCCGGTTGCAGGATAAAACACAGGTGATACCGCTTCCGGAAAATGATTTTGTGCATACGCGGTTAACGCATAGCCTCGAGGTTTCCTGTGTCGCGCGTTCGGCCGGAAAAATTATCGGCAAAACGATTATCGAACGGCACAGGCTGAAAGATCTTCACGCTTCAGATTTTGGAGCGGTGAGCGCGACGGCTGCATTGGCGCATGATATCGGAAATCCGCCGTTCGGACATTCCGGCGAAGCGTCCATCAGCAATTATTTCACAAATGGAAATGGCGCCCGGCTTGAATCCATCATCGGCGATGAAAAAAAGTGGAGCGATCTGACCAGTTTTGAAGGGAATGCCAATGGTTTAAAGCTACTTACGAATTACAACGATTTTTCCGGCGGCAACATCAACCTGACCTTCACCACACTCGCCGCTTTTACAAAATATCCCAGGCGCTCCTTCAGAACCTCGGAAGAAACAGAAAAATTTAAAAACCGGGTCAGCCAGAAAAAATACGGGTACTTTCAGTCGGAAGCCGAAATTTTCAGAACGATCTATTCGCATCTCGAAATAGATCCGCTTAACGATTTCGCATGGTTGCGGCATCCGCTTGCATTCCTGGTGGAAGCCGCCGACGATATTTGTTACCGCATCATTGATTTTGAAGATGGCATTCGGATCGGTCTGATCGATTTCCGCAGCGGCGAAGAATTGCTGATCCAGCTTCTCGGAAAAGATTTTGACCCCGCGCGGTATGAAAATATCACCGATCAAAGGGAAAAGATCGCTTACCTGCGCGCAAAAGCAATCAATACGCTGGTGCAGGCAGTCACCGGAATTTTCCTGGATATGGAAAACAAAATGCTGGTCGGAAGCTTTGATCAATCCCTGCTCGATGTGGCGGATGATAAAATCGCAGGACCGCTGAAAAATATTCTCAATTTATCGATTGCAAATGTCTACCGGAGCCGCAATGTTTTACAGATAGAGGCTGCCGGATTTAACGTGGTGGCTGAATTGCTCGACCTGTTTATCATTGCCGTG
>DATDOQ010000062.1:0-12730 GCA_035293205.1 Bacteroidia bacterium | reverse complement strand
ATATGATTCATGCGGATTAATTTTAATTGCTTCTTCAGCCGCAGCGATTGATTTATTGTAATTACCCACGGTGTACCATTCCAGACTTAACGCGACCCACGTATTATAAATGTTTTTTTGTCGGGCGTCTTGCCATAATTTTTCAAAATAAGATTTTCGTTCCGATGCAATCCGCAGGTTGTTTTTGAAAAGTCCATTTCCGGGATCAAGCGCAACGGCTTTTTTCCCGGCATCCTCCGCTTTTTCAAAATCGCCGGTCTTGTTGTAAGCAGCGCAGATATTATTCCATGCTATGCCGTAATCCGGCTTCATGCGCGCTGCGGTTTCTGCCGCTTCCGCGCTTTCGCTGAATCTCCCGGAATTGTAAAGGGAGAGACTCTGGCTGATATAAAAATCCGGGTTTACTTTCACCAGTCCGTTCAGCAATGCGTTGATGCCTTCGTGCTGTGAACTGATTAATTTTCCTTTCTCCAGATAAACTTTTGCCTCATCATAACGCATTTCTCGCAGAAGAAACTGCGCGTAATAATAATATCCTTCAGGGTTGAGCGTATCCACTTGCACTGCGGTGAGGAAATGTTTTTCTGCGGTGATTTTGTCGCCGAGTGAAGCGAGCGTAACACCCATATTGATATGCCCGTAAGAATAGGTTGGATAAAGCTGCAACGTCTTCCGGAAGCACATGATCGCGCCCGCCACATCTCCTTTTTCATTTTTCAGCGCGAGGCCGTAATTCATCCAGCCGCGACCGTTACCCGGACTTTTTTCCGTCACATCTTTCCAGAGTGATACGCCATTTTTCCAGACTTTATTCCGCTCATGCGTACCGTTTGCATGAATAATAAAGGAAGATCCTGCCAGGATACAAAGGAAAGCTGCAACCAGGAAACGTCTTTTCTCCGGGAGAAAAAAACCACCTACCAGTGCAACCAGGAATAACAAACCTGTTATTACAGCCAGGGCCTTCACTATTAACCCTTCGGAGTGATATTGTCCGGCCAGGATGAGTCCGGATCCTACAAGCGCACCGGTGAAAACAAAGATCGCCCCGTATTTTTTAGTTTCGAAAAACCAGGCCAGCGTCGTGATGGAAGCCATCGCCAGGCCGATGTAGGAAAAAAATGGACGGTGATCGTTGAGGACTTCGGCAAAAGGGAAAATGCTGGATGTAGGCGCAAGCGCGATAAAAAACCAGAGAATCCCGAAAGTGATGGGCCTTGTTTCCTTGACTCGCGAGGCGAACCAGGCAAGCGATAACAAGATTCCGATAAACAGAACACCCGCAAATACCCGGTCATCTGTAAACGAAGGAATGATCGTCCAATCCGTATCGGCGCTGAGATTGACGGGCACAAAAAAATTATTGAAATAATGAAAGATGACAAAGAGCTGTGTCCGCAGGTATTCGTGCCATTCACCACCCCCGGATTCCCAGTGTTCGGGAATTTTAAACAGATAGATGGCGAACAGAAAAAATACAGTAGTAAATGAAGCCACCACCTGGATAATTCCACGCGTTTTTTTGCCTGACGGTTCACCGAATAACCAGATATATACAAGCAGCAATGGCGCGAACATGATAGCCGGTTCCTTGACAAAAAAGCCGAGGATAACCGGGATCAGGAACAAATAAAATTTTCTCGCGACGGTTGAATAAAAATACAACACGAATGCAAGCAATACCATCATGGTTGAAAAAGAATCGGTACGCGCGCTGATGTAATTGATCGTTTCCGCGTTGGCGGTATGCAGCATGTACCAGTTGGTTCCAGCCAGCGCCAGCCAGTGTGTGTATTTTATTTCCGCAAAAGTTTTCCGGAAAATATGCAGCAACACAAAAAACAGCAGTACGCCAAGAATTACATACGAAGTGAAAATAGAAATATGAAAATAATACGGATCCGGAACGCCGCCGCTGAAAGCCGTATCGATCGCATTCAAAGTGGTCACCCCGGGCCGCCAGGACTGGTTGGCAGGAAGCGTGCTGGTCATCCGCCCATCCCTGAAAAAAGCGGGGATATTATTTAAATCACGAATAGCCAGGTTGTTTTCAATCGTATGGCTGTCGTCGAAATGGAATTTATTATGAAAATGGTTGCTGTATGCCCAGCAAACCAGCGCTAATACGACAAGACAGGCTGCAATAAAAAGAAATCCGGTGGAAGTTTTCCAGCTGATTGCCGGATCTGCCGCCACCGAAACACCCGCCGGACTTGTGGTTTTCATAGGTTTCGAAGATAAGAAGCTTCTCCCAATCAAGGATGCCGGAGTAAATATTGAAATATTGAAAGATTGAAAAATTCAGGATAGCGACTTAAAATCTTTCAATCTTTCAATGCGCGAAGGCCCTCGCGCGCAGAAATTTTCAATCTTTCAATGGGCGGAGGCTACGTGCGCAGCAATCTTTCAATTTTCAATCTTTCAATTTGCGTGGGCATGTGCGCCGGCTATAGTATCTTTGCGCGCCCCATGGGAATATTCGGAAATAAAAAAAAGGTCGCCGGCGAGATGTCCTTCCTTGGTCACCTCGAAGCGCTTCGCTGGCACCTGGTCCGTTCCGCCATTGCGGTAGTGGTTGGCGCGGGGGTTGCATTCGCATTCCCGGAAATTTTATTTGGTAAAATTCTATTCGGTCCCAAAAGCCCCGACTTCGCGACATATACTTTTTTATGCGGCTTATCGAAAGACTGGGGAATGGGCGATGCCATGTGCTTCACCGAATTCAAATTCACCATTTTTAATGAAAAAGTAACAGGCCAGTTCGCGCTGGCGATGTGGGCTTCGATCGTCGCGGGGATCATTGCTGCCTTTCCATATATACTTTGGGAGCTCTGGCGTTTTATTAAACCTGCGCTTCAGCAGAAAGAAGTGAATGCCGCCCGTGGATTTATTTTTTACGCCACCGGGCTTTTTCTCACCGGCGTGCTCTTCGGTTATTTTGTTGTGTCTCCCCTCGCGCTTTATTTTCTTGGCAATTTTCATGTTGACGCGAACATTCCAAACCAGTGGACGCTGGATTCTTATATTTCTGTAGTCACAACGCTTGTAATGATGATGGGACTCGTGTTTGAACTTCCCATAGTCATTTATTTCCTGGCGCGTTTCGGGCTCATTACCGCTGCGTTCATGCGGAAATACCGGCGTCACTCGGCGATCGCCATTCTGATCCTCGCGGCAATCATCACACCCACGACTGATGTTTTTACCCAAATTCTTGTAGCAGTTCCCTTGTGGGTCCTTTACGAAGCGAGTATAATTGTTGCAAGAAGGGTAGAAAAGAAACAGAACAAATTCTAAATTCCATCCGCCGGAGAGGCGGACCAAAAAATAACATCAATAACAAACCTGAAAGCTTTTGTGTTCCGATAATAATTCATAGGAGCGGCCGTTACGGCACATCAAATAACCACCTGTCCCGTGTTCGCTATTGCAAGGCAAAGCGCTCACCCGGGGCTAAGAATTCACTTCCGGCACATTAAATGATCGTTGTAAAAAGTTGCCCCGCCATGCTGAGAAAGCCACGGATTACACGGATTAACACGGATTAGAGGCCTCATAAATGTTGTTGAATAGTCAGGATCGTTTTAGCACAAAAATTATAATTGATAATTTTGTAATTTACATAATTTGCACCTTTCATATTCCTTGCCATTTCATAATTCGTACTTTTCGTACCCGGTAGCTATCGGGTTCGTACCTTTGTAATTTGTAATTTATTATTCTTCAATGTTCCGCTCCCTATACGCACTCGCTTTTTTTTGCTTGATCTCCTTTATCGGCCTCGCGCAAACCACCCGCATCACGGGTAAGGTATATAATGCCGAAAGCAGCGAACCGATGCCGTTTGTAAATGTCCTCGCCGTTGGTACAACCAAAGGAACGGTCACGGACATGGACGGCAACTTTACGCTTGTGCTCACCATTAAAGCGGATTCCCTGCGGATATTTTTTATTGGTTTTGAGCCGCAAACAATTGCTATTAGCCAGGGTGTGGCGCAAACGCTTACCATCGGTCTCGTGCCGAAACCAGTTGACCTGAGTGTAGTGGAAATAAGGCCGGGGGAAAATCCTGCGGTTACTATTCTGAAGCAGGTATGGAAGAACAAGGCGCTCAATGACAAGGAAAACCTGAACGCGTACCAATACGAGTCCTATAACAAGCTGGAATTTGATCTCACCAATATTTCCCCTAACCTTCAGAAGAAAAAAATGCTGAAACCGGTTGATTTTATTTTCGACCGTATCGACAGCACAAATCCTTACGAGAAACCACATCTTCCATTGTTCTTCAGCGAATCGGTTGCGGAATATTATTACCGGAACGATCCGAAAAGTCAAAAAGAAATTATCAAAGCGTCAAAAGTCTCCGGTGTGGAAGATGCCAGCATCGCACAGTTCACAGGCGATATGTACCAGAACGTGAATATTTACGACAACAATATCATTGTCTTCGGCAAAACTTTTGTCAGCCCGATTTCCACGAATGCGTTGTTGTATTATAAATACTACCTCGTGGACAGCATGGTCATCGATGGTCACTGGTGCCATCAAATTCAGTTTAAGCCGAAACGCAAGCAGGAGCTTTTATTTGTTGGAAATATCTGGATCGCGGATACATCGTTTGCGGTGAAACGGCTTGAGATGAACATCGTGGATGATGCGAATATCAATTATATCAACGCGTTTTACGTTATCCAGGAATATGATAATACAAGCGGCGCCTGGATGATGACACGTGAAAGGGTTATCGCCGAATTCGTTCTTGCAGAAAAGAAAACCGGATTTTACGGGCGAAAAACTGTTTCCTACCGCGGTATCACCGTGAACCAGCCGAAGAGTGATGAATTCTATACCCGGCTTGAAAACCTGATGGTTCAGGCCGGCGCTGAAAAAAGGGATGAATCATACTGGAACAATGTCCGGCACGATTCATTATCTGCAACAGAGCAGGGAATTTACGACATGGTGGATTCCGTTCAGAATCTGCCGATCTATAAAACGTGGGAAGATATCGTGATCACCGCTTATACTGGTTACAAAGTGATGGGTCCTGTTGAATACGGTCCCTGGTACAAAACATTAAGCTTAAACCAGATCGAAGGCGCGCGCTTGCGTGTTGGCGGAAGAACCAGCAATTCGTTCAGCCGTTGGGTGGAATTCAGCGGTTATACCGCATATGGCTTTAAAGACGAAGAATTCAAATACGCGTTCGCGTTCAAGTCCTACATCACGAAGAAACCGCGTCAGCTCACGGGAATAAATTATAAGAATGATCTTGAAATTCTGGGGCTGAGCAACAACCAGTTCACTTCCGATAATATCATGGCAACACTTTTCCGCCGCAACCCGTTCAGCAATTTTACGCGGGTTGAAGAATACCAGTGGTGGTATGAACGTGAATGGTACCCGGGTTTGAATTCGAAATTTTATTTTGTCAACCGCCACATGTTTCCGATTGGCGAACAACGATACGTCCACCGGGAGCCGGATGGAAGCTTTGAAAGTGTGCCGCGTATCACGACCAGCGAAATGCGGCTGAACGTCCGGTTTGCCTACGATGAAAAATATGTAGAAAGTGTTTTTTCTCGCGTCAGCATGGGAACACGTTACCCGGTGGTGCAAATGATCGTTACTGCCGGTTTCAAAGGCGTTTTCGGAAGCGGTTATGAATACCAGCGCGTCAGCATCAACGTAGACGACCGCCTTCGTTTCGGTCCGTTCGGTTACCTGAATTATATTCTTGAAGCCGGAAAAACTTTCGGCGTAGTTCCCTGGCCGTTGATGGTGCTTCACCCGGGAAACGAAACATATGTGTACGACTGGTCGGCTTTCAACATGATGAATTATTACGAATTCGCAAGTGATCAGTATGCGCAGGCGACGTTGATCCATCATTTCGACGGATTCTTCCTGAATCATATTCCACTCATGCGAAAGCTGAAATGGCGGGAAATCGCCAGTTTCAAATGGTTGACCGGTACGGTCAGCAATCGCAGCCGGCAGGAGATTTTATTCCCGCCGACCTTGTACAGTCTCAGCCGCGGCCCGTACATGGAAGCGGGCGTAGGTCTGGAGAACGTTTTCAAATTCTTCCGTATCGATTGTTTCTGGCGGCTGGCGTATCTTGATAATCCAAGGGTGCAGCCGGTAGGGTTGAGGGTTTCGTTGCAGGTGATGTTTTAAGTCAGGCTTCGATACGGCTGTGCGCGGATTTGCGCTGTTGGTGTTTGTCATTCACCGTTGTTTTTTTTAAGATTTTTTCCTCACAGCCTACTCAGCCTGACATTGCAGATTTGCGGAAATAAGTAATGGCTTCATAGTCCAATTTGTAGAACGAAATCGATACGCGCCGTCGCACAAACCCAGCGCATGCTACTCAGCCTGACATTGCGCAAAATCTGTTTGGGTTTTTTCCCGGCAGCCTACTCAGCCTGACATTGCGCAAAATCTGTTTGAGTTTATTCCCGGCAGCCTACTCAACCTGACACCACGCAAAATTGTTTTTAGGCATTTCTTCTGTAGCCTTCTTAGCCTGACACCACGCAAAATTGTTTTTAGGTATTTCTTCTGTAGCCTACTCAGCCTGACACCACGCAAAATTGTTTTGAGTTTTTTCCGCGCCTGCTCAGGCTTACACCGGATATAACAGGTTAGCATACGACCTAACTTTTCACTATTGTTAAGGATAATTTATCTTACCAATGGCGTAAGAACGCCTTAGTACACAGTATATTTGTCCACCATGATACTCGGAGCTGAAAATATTGTCAAAAAGTATAAAAGCCGGACGGTTGTAAAAAATGTTTCCATTCATGTGAAGCAAGGTGAGATTGTGGGTTTGCTTGGCCCGAACGGCGCTGGGAAAACCACTTCGTTTTATACAATCGTGGGAATGATCAAGCCGAATGAAGGAAGAGTTTATCTCGATGACCGGGATATTACGAAGGAGCCGATGTATAAACGCGCTCAGCTGGGCATTGGTTACCTCGCGCAGGAGGCTTCGGTGTTCCGCAAACTGAGCGTGGAGGATAACATCAAAGCGGTGCTGGAAATGACCAGACAATCCAAAACCGAACAAGTTCAGAATCTCGAACAGCTCCTCGATGAATTCGGCCTGCAGCATATCCGCAAAAATTCCGGTGATTCACTATCCGGTGGCGAACGGCGCCGCACCGAGATCGCGCGTTGTCTTGCCACACGACCCAATTTTATTTTGCTCGACGAGCCATTCGCCGGCGTTGACCCGATCGCGGTGGAGGACATCCAGGGGGTGGTAGCAAGCCTGAAAAGAAAAAACATCGGCATTCTCATTACCGATCACAACGTACACGAAACACTTTCGATAACCGACCGCGCTTATTTATTGTTTGAAGGAAGTATTCTCAAAGCCGGAACCGCTGAAGAACTTGCGGCTGATGAGCAGGTGAGAAGGGTTTATCTAGGGAAAAATTTTGAGTTGCGGAGGTATTAGCCTTCCTTTTCAAAAGCCAGTTTTCCTTTTTCAAGAAAAGTGACATATTTATCAAAGAAAAGCAAAAGTGGTTTATTTAATTTCTGACTTTCTTTTAACGCTGCATCATAATCAAGAATCCAATTGACACCGTAAGGGCTGGTCATACTGAATTTAGAGGTATCGGAATCCGGGACCGAATCGTTTTTGATTTCGGACGGTTTCAGTTTCCGCTTTTCATATGTCTCAATTCCTTTTTCCAGGAATAACGCGTATTCACTTGCATCAGGTGTATATCCTTTCGGTGCCGACAAAATTTTGCCATGGTTGTCAACAAGCACGTACAAGGGTTGGGAGTTCTGATTAAAATATTCTGCTTCAAGTTCGCTCCATTTCTGTCCGTACGTTTTTATGGTTCTGCCTTCCTTGTTTTTGAACCGCTCAGATTCCGGCAATTCTCTTTTATCGTCAACATAAAGGGAAACAACAACATAATCTTCACTAAGCATTTTATAAACTTCCGGCTTGGGCCAGACATAATCTTCCATTTTACGGCAGTTCACGCAGGCGTACCCGGTAAAATCAATGAATAGAGGTTTGTCCTGCTTTTTCGCATAACACATTGCTTCACTTAGATCATGGAAACAGGAAAGATCATGCGGACAATCACCCGTTTCAGGATCCTTCCATTCGCGGTAATAAGAGGGAGGCAGGTAACCGCTCACGAAATTAACGGGCGCACCCCACATTCCCGGAACGAGATAGGCCGTAAATGTCAAAACCAGAATGGCCAGCATCACGCGCGTGACTGAAATATGCGGGACGTCATCATCATGCGCGAATTTTAATTTACCAAGCAGGTACAAACCCAGCAGAATTCCGATGACGATCCAGCATGCGAGGAAAATTTCACGTTTCAGGAAATCCCAATGGTAGGCTAGATCAACCGTTGACAAAAATTTCAGCGCAAGCGCAAGTTCCAGAAAGCCGAGTGTGACTTTTACAGAATTTAACCAGCCACCTGATTTTGGCAGCGAATTCAGCCATCCCGGGAACATCGCAAAAAGGGCGAACGGCAGCGCAAGTGCCAATGCAAATCCGAACATTCCAATTGCCGGTCCCAAATAGTTTCCACCCTTAAAGGCTTCCACTAGCAGCGTTCCGATGATCGGCCCCGTGCACGAAAAAGATACAAGGCAGAGAGTAAACGCCATGAAAAAAATGCCGATCAATCCGCCGCGATCCGAAGCGCTGTCGACCTTATTGACGAAACGGCTGGGAATTGTGATCTCAAAAGCTCCCAGAAAAGACGCGGCAAAAATCACAAACACGAAGAAGAACAAAAGATTGAACAACGCGCTGCTTGCCATCGCGTTGAGCGCATCCGGACCAAGCGGAATGGTGATCAGCATGCCCAGCGCGACATAAATGACCAAAATAGACAGCGCGTACGCAAAAGCATTCTTTAATCCGGTCTTGCGGTCCTTGCTTCGTTTCGTAAAAAAACTGACTGTAAGAGGGATCATTGGAAAGACGCATGGCGTAACAAGCGCGGTTAATCCCCCTAAAAATCCAAGTATGAAAACGATCCAAAAAGATTTTGTGTCTTCGCCTTCCGCTTTTAATTCCGCTTCTGAAGGTTTGACAAGTTGTGTTTTGCAACCCGCCGTGTCCACATAGGGATGACCTTTTTTTGTGGAATTAGTAATTGCTTCGTTAATCGCGAATCTGATTTCATCACCACAATCGCAACCGGTATCTGCAACATTTACTCTGCCCGCAATAATTCCTGTAGATGCAGTAGGTGTAGTTCTGCCCGTAGGTCCTGTTCCTCCAGTAGGTCCTGTGCTTCCTGTTGGTCCTGTTGCGCCGCAGGATGCGGATTCTATATCTACTGAAAATTCCCAAATGGCAGGAGGAAGACAACGCTGATCATCGCATGTTCCATATTCGAGCTCTCCGGTCAGCTGGAATTTTTCTCCCGATTTGATCCTGATCTTTTGTTTTACAATCGCCTTGTTTTCCCAGAAAATCAGTTCGGCATTTTCGAAAACCGGTTCTTTGTGTTTTACAGTCCCGATATCTACGGCCTTATTAACTGTTTCGTAGTCTGGATTCGGATTGAATTTAATTGTTAAGGGTATTGGCTCCGTACTTCCCGGATCCTGTGCATACACATGCCAGCCTTTATCAATTGCTGCGGAAAGTGTGATCGTAGCTTCGCAATTTTCTATGGCAGAAATTTGCGCAGTCCACTTAACCGGATTGAGAATTTGACCCGTAAGGCCTCCGGTAAATCCCAGAAAGAAAACTATTATAAGGGCGCGAAGGGTTTTTATCATAACACAAAAAAATCGGTCGTCAGATTCCCCAAAATTAACCCTAATCTGTTCACGACCGGCTAAATGTTTATTTCCGGCGGGAAAAACTGCCGCGTAAAGTTAAAATTTGCAAAGTTTTGATTTACGGGAAAGACGCTGAAACCGGATTTCAGTTTCCGTTGATGGTGGTTGTAATTTCCTCGTCATCCGGCGACAGAATTTCACCGTCGCGGTTCAGCATGTAATTGATCATGCACTTGACAGCAAATGTTTCGCCTGGTGTAAAACTGATGTGCTGCACATATTTCACCTGAACTTCGAGACAGCTCACTTGCATTTCAAGTTCCGGCTGGTAAAAATCCGTTCGTTTTCCACTTTCGAGCGGGGCGCCCACCAGCTTAAATTTCGGACCCGGATCAAACTCGAGGGTTGTTGGCAAAGCTCCGTCCTGGCCTTTCATATTCTGCGAATACAAGCGCCACCCACCGGGAATCTCCCCGATAAAATGAATTTCTGCCTGCCCGGGGCCTGTATAATTCACCCGCGTGTGCCATCTTACTTTTACTGCATTAACCGGATTTTTGAATGACTGGAAAATTGGGCAGGTGAGCATGATCACGATCAATGCCGTAAGCCGTGGGGTTGAAAATCTTAAGATCATGTGTGTGTCTTGTTTTTCCGGAAGCATAGGATGCCAACGGGGGGCGCAAATGTAGGTATACGTAGTCTTTTTGCAGGGAGAATTCGGCTGACAGTTCTCATTTTTCCTGCAAATTATTGAAAATCAAGTGATAATCTCTGTTATTCGATTAATGGGGATTGCCATGCCACTTTTCAGAATGATCCGCTGTTCTGTAACTGCCCAGATGGTGGTTTCGACCATTTTAGGACCTTCTGAGTCAATAAAAAGAATACGCACTTTATTATGATCCACGTTTCCCAAAACCAGCGCCCTGTTCAGTTCACTGTCACGGTTCTTGATCTCTTCTGGTGAGGAAAGTACTTCTTTGGAAGGAAAATGAAGCTCGGCTACTACTTCTTTCGGGATTAAAAGCGCCCGGTTTGTCGATACTGTCATGGGAGAAAATTCTGGGTGAATTAAATGACGTATTGTTGAAACGAATAGGAAAGTTAGAAAAATGTCCTGAAAGCACCAAGAAAATCTGAAAAAGTCCTGTCACAGGAAAGGTATTTTATAAAAGTGTGGAATTTTTCATTAGAAACGCGCGTAATCAGGTCACAGCATGGAATTTGTCACTCAGGTTTTGCGGCGCATTATAACAATACCTGCACATTCCATAGGGCCATCCGGTGAGTTTTTGTGTGTGGGAAATTAAGCGTAATAGCAGCATTTAAAAAAAACCACGGAAAAATGGAGGTATGCGCGGAGGCGCACAGAGGTTTTTACGTGTGAAGTTATTTTTGGCATGCGTGGAAATTTAGTGTAAAAGCAGCATTTTTAAAAAGTAGCACAGTGGCACACAGGCACACAGAGATTTCAGAGGCACACATAGAAATTCACAGAGCACACAGTGGAATGCATCCGCCGCGGCGGACACACAGAGGAATTCACAGGACACACAGAGGTTTTTTACGTGCGAAGTTAGTTTTGGCATGTGTGGGAAATTTAATGTAACAATAATAGCAGTATTTCTGCATCACCCCCATTAACCCCATTTTCCCATTAACCCCATTTTCCCATTAACCCGATTAGCACATTACCCCCATTAGCACATTAGCACACTTGTCCGCCGAAGTCCTGAGCGAATCCTGAGTTTGTCGAAGGGTTGCCGAAGGACGTAGGAGGATTAACGCTACCTCCCCTGCAACGCCCGCATAAATTCCGCCGGTCTTTGCGTACCGATGCGATAAACACGTCCATCACGCATAGTCAATTCAATTGCTTCCATTCCATACGTATAAAAACGAGTGCGTCCCCGGCTTTGCAGGTTATAAACCGGACGGTTGAAAAAAGAAGGACGTAATCGTGCGCGCCGCACGTCGGCAATATTTTTTATGTCAATGAAAACACGACGGGCCGACCAGAAACCGTCGATAAAAATTCCTTCAGTGGTGACTCTGGTTTTCATATGCAGGACGAATAATAATCCTGCCGACAAAGCAAGTATGCAAATGCCTAATAAAAAGAAAAGCTGCCCGGAATTATCGCGTCCGGGGTATTCCCCGATGTCGAATAAATCGAGCTCCACCGGTTTCGGATTCTCCGACCAGTAATAGGCTACGAAGCAAAAAACGGCTAAGAGCAGGCGGCGCACCAAAGAATGCCGGTTGAGTCCGTGAAATTGTTTTTCTTCGAAAAGAATTTTATTTTTTTTCAGGGCCGCTGCTGTTTCATCAATCACGTTTGCTTCCATTTCAGGGCTGTTGCACTGGTTTTATTTAAGAAAATTACGAAACATAAGGTCATCACCTTCGTCGGGAATCAAACCAGGCGCAACCGGAGCATACGCCGCGTTTTGTCCGTAACTTTAAATTTATCCGCAATGCGGTAACCCGGCACCCAGACAATCTCATCGCCGGAAACCACGATCTCTTTTTTCTCCTTCTCATGCGCCGGCAGCTTCAGTTCATTCAGGACATCACTTACGTTGCGATGACCCTGCATTCCAAGCGGGATCATTTTATCGCCGGCTTTCCAGGTTCTCAGCTGCAAGGGAAGCGTCAACAGATCCCCGTCCACTTCAGCCGCTGATTTACCATCGGAAAATTCTTCGACCTTTTCAATTTCCTCTATCAACAGTTTTTGAAGAATTTCATGCGCTTGCAATGGTGTCAATATTAATTTTTCCCGGTCGCGCAGCAGGCGGTGTGATGGTGAATGAATTTGTTTGCCGCTTTCGCCCTGTAAAATTTCGGGGAGATTTTCAAGCATGGCATTTGAAAAGCCAAAACGGCGGAGATAAAAACGCAGGTACAGGATGGTCTCGCGGAATTTTGT
>DATDOQ010000061.1:0-7215 GCA_035293205.1 Bacteroidia bacterium | reverse complement strand
AGAAAGGTGATGTGCATGCTGGCAAAGGTAATAAACGGGGTGCGGGAGCGCGGAGATTATTCGCGATCGGTAGGGGAGCCGGGTGAAGAACACCCGGTTGCTCATCAGCATTCGCAACTGTGCTATTTCACCACCTCTTTCACCAGGTCGGCTGCTTCCTGAAGCTGAATCGCGGAGTACACTTTTAAACCGGAATCGGTAATGATCTGTTTCGCTTCCTCTGCATTCGTGCCCTGCAGGCGGACAATGATAGGAACCTGGATGTTTCCAATATTCCTGTACGCATCCACAATGCCCTGTGCCACACGATCACAACGGACAATGCCGCCGAAAATATTCACCAGGATCGCTTTTACATTCGGATCACGGAGAATAATGCGGAATGCTTCTTCTACGCGCGCGGCGTTTGCAGTTCCGCCCACATCGAGAAAATTTGCCGGATCAAAACCCGCCAGCTTGATAATATCCATCGTTGCCATGGCAAGTCCGGCGCCATTCACCATGCATCCGACATTCCCATCAAGCTTCACGTAATTCAACCCGTGACTGCCCGCCTCCACTTCTGTCGGATCTTCTTCGGAAGTGTCGCGCAGCTTTGCAATTTCCGGATGGCGCATCAGACCGTTATTATCAACAGTCACTTTTGCATCTACGGCGATAATTTTTCCGTCAGATGTTTTGAAAAGCGGGTTTATTTCAAACAGACTCGCGTCAATAGCATCGTATGCCGTATAAATTGCGCGTATGAATTTTACCGTGTTTTTGAACGCATCGCCTGTGAGCCCGAGATTAAATGCAATGCGGCGGCACTGGAAATCGCGCAATCCCACCCGCGGATCTATTTCTTCTTTAAATATCAGGTGGGGCGTTTTTTCTGCAACTTCTTCGATATTCATTCCGCCTTCTGTCGAATAAATAATGATGTTGCGGCCTTTCGACCGGTCAAGCAGAACGCTCAGGTAATATTCTTTCGGTTCTTCCGCTCCCGGATAATACACGTCCTGCGCGATAAGCACCTTGTTCACTTTTTTCCCTTTTTCGCCGGTCTGCAATGTTACCAACGTGTTCCCGAGAATGTTTTTCGAGATCGAATTCACATCGTCGAGCGATTTGGCCAGTTGCACGCCACGCTGTTCGGTTCCTTTGATCTTGCCCTTGCCTCTTCCACCGGCATGGATCTGCGATTTGACCACCCACCATTTCGTGCCTGTGGTTTTTGTTAGTTCTTTTGCAGCATCAACAGCCTGCTCCGGCGTTTCAGCAACAATTCCTTCCTGAATGGGAACTCCAAATCCTTTGAGGATATTTTTACCCTGGTATTCGTGCAGATTCATAGAATAAAATTAAAGTGCCCAAATATAGAGGTTACCACGAAGAAGTAACCTGGAAGTTTTGAAATAATTCACCTCCCCAGGAATTTCGATTAAACTAATGAGGCCCTGCTGTAACAATTCAATCATACCGTTCGTCCCGAAACCATGACAAAAGTCATCCAGGACTGGAACCCTGCTGCTTGCGAGTGGAACTCAATGATTTAACGTCCCTTCACATTAATTTATTTCCATTCATCCATTTTCCGTTTCCGGTTCGTTTAAGTTAATAGCACCTTTGTAGCGGAACACATGATTTCTTCTCTTCGCATGAAATTATTAACAGTGGTTTTGGCATCGCTCTTTCTTACAGTTGCCGGATTTGCGGCAGAAGAGGACACTGTTGCTATCATCCGGAAAATGCTTGGGGCGAAACGGATTGAAATTTCTCCAAAAATTGACGGTAAGCTGGATGAGGATCAATGGCTGAATGCAGCGATCGCAACCGATTTTATTCAAAACAGTCCGACCGAAGGCGCATCCGTAAGTTTTCAGACAGAAATAAAAATTCTGTATAATAATGACGCGCTTTATATCGGGGCAATGATGTATGACAAGCAGCCGGACAGCATTGCGCGTCAGCTCGGCTTAAGGGATCAGGGTCTGAATGCGGATAACATTCGTTTCGTATTTGACACTTATAATACACAGCAGGACGGATTTGAATTTATAGTTACAGCTTCCGGTGTTCAGCGTGACGCTCGTTTGTCGGACTGGAATTTCAACGCAGTCTGGTGGAGCAATGTGCAGATCCTTCCAAATGGGTGGAGCGCTGAAATTGCCATTCCCTGGTCGGCTTTGCGCTTTCCTACCGCGAAAGAGCAAACCTGGGGAATGCAGGTTACCAGGTGGGTGCAGCGCAAGTTTGAATTTGATCAATGGGCATTGACGCCAAAAGGGAAAGCAAATCCGATGAAATATTACGGACTTCTTACCGGTCTGAGTAATATCGAATCGCCGGTGCGGCTTGCTTTTACGCCCTACCTGACCACCATCTGGCAGAATGATGACCGGTTCGGAAATACAGATGCAGCGACCAGCGTAAGCGGGGGATTGGGTTTAAAATACGGGATCAACGAAAGCTTTACGCTCGACATGACATTGCTGCCGGATTTCAGCCAGGTACGAAGTGATGATGTGGTAAAAAATCTCGGTCCATTTGAAATCATGTTCCAGGAACAGCGGCCGTTTTTTACAGAAGGCGTGGACCTTTTTCAGAAAGGAGATATTTTTTATTCACGCAGGATCGGCAAAACGCCGGAATTGTTTTATTCTGCACCTTACCTCATTGACAGCACTCAAAAAATTGTAAAAAATCCGTCGCAATCAAGGCTGATCAACGCGACCAAACTTTCCGGGCGAACGAATGCAGGACTGGGCATTGGAATTCTGAATGCATTTGTTGATAATACTTACGCCGCGGCTAAAGATACCATTACCGGGGTGGAAACGCGAATCCTGACCGAACCGCGCGCGAATTACAATATGCTTGTTTTTGACAAACAGCTTCCAAACAGCTCAAATGTTTTTATTACAAACGCGAATGTGATCCGTGGCGGCATGAACCGCAGCTCAAACGTGACGGCAACCGGATTTTCGCTGAATAATAAAAAGAACACATGGAATTTTAGCGGATCGGGAGCGGTCAGCAATGTGCTTTACCCGGTGACAACAGGTTCCGGCGATTTTGATGCATCGCTGGGTTATAAATATTTTGCCAGGATTAACCGCACCTCCGGCAAGGTGCAATACGGGATTTCGCGTGAGTCGGTCAGCCAGCGTTTTGATCCGAATGACCTCGGGATCATTTTCCAGACAAATTTCGCGTCCAACAGGGCGTTCGTCGATTATTACATTTTTAATCCCTGGAAGATTTTCAATAACGCCACCTTCAGCCTCGCCGGTGAATATGCGCAAAATCTCGGGACAGGATTGCGCACGGTCATTTCGATTAGCACCTTCAGTTATGTTCAGTTCCGGAATTTCTGGAGCTTGATTCTGGGCACTGACTGGACACCGGTTGATTCAAGGGATTTTTATGAGTCGCGTGATCCGGACCGGCTTTACCTCCGCACACGATATATCACTTCTTTTTTTGGTCTTGGTACAAATCCAAACAAAAAAATTTCTTTCGGCCTCGACGGTTATGCCGGAACCACCCCACGGGTCAGCCCGGTTATTCCCAGCAATCCCTGGAGCGGCGGAGGAATTTACATCAACTGGCGTCCCGGCAACAGATTCACGTTTAACGCGGGCACTAACTTTCACGGCGATTTTGGTGACAGGGGCTGGGTGAATACAGAAGATGACGGCACCATTGTTTTCGGGCGCAGAAACATTCGCAACTGGTCCAATAATATTTCCGCTTCATTTGTATTCATGCGCGATATGTCCATTTCACTGGAGGGCCGGCATTACTGGGCAACCGGTCAGTACCTGAATTATTATGTTTTAGCGGAGGATGGAAACCTGATCCCTTATGTCAATTATCCTGGCGCACATACGTTCAGCTTTAATTCTGTCAACATGGACGTCGTTTATACCTGGATTTTTGCGCCAGCCAGCGTTCTCAGCATTGGATGGAAACAGAATGTTATTTCTGAAGACAACGCGATCGATTTCAGCTACAAGAACAATCTTACGAAGACAATGAATTCTCCACAGCTCAACCAGGTTTCCGTGCGGGTGCTTTATTACCTGGATTATTATCTGGTGCGGAACCGGCTTGCGCGCAAAGGTTGATTAAAGAGCCACGGATTACGCGGATTTACACGGATTCAACCGTGACTGTGTGTTGCCAGGACTACCACCGTCAGGGATGATAAAAGAGCCACGGATTACGCGGATTTACACGGATTAGATTCAACTGCACCAGTATTTTGCCGGATCACCGGCGCAGCGTCATGATAAAATCTTTCATTAAAAATCCGCTGCCGATATCAATGTCCTTCACCTCTTCAATTATAAATCCCAGGCGGAAATAAAAATTTATGGATTTATAATTTTTCCGGTTGACGGTAAGCCGGATGGTGCGTGCATCATCAAGCATACCAAGTAGCTCTCCAAAGGAAGCTTTCCCCAGTCCCCTGCCCTGTTTCTCCGACTCTACATAAAATTTATGAAGAAAATATTCATTATTCCCCTGACTGCTCACTGACAGGTATCCTGCGGGGGAATTGTTTGTTATGATCAGGTAAAACTGATGGCCGTCTTTCATCTGATCCGCCAGGCTTTCAGGCGAATACATGGACGCAAGCATATAATCAACCTGGGGTTGCCCGATCATCGGAATATAATGTTCGCGCCAGATCGTGTCGGCAAGCGTGCAAATAAGCGGGATGTCGGAAGCATTTGCCTGACTCAGTGAAACCGAAGGCATAAATTACCAGAAAAATATCCAGGCAATTGTTCCAAGAACAAGCAGGATGATGTATTGCAAAAAATCAGGAAAATGAATGAGATACTTGTTGTAAAAATCTTTTAATCGCTTTTTCATAATGCGAAGATAAAAGATTTACGATTTACGATAGTACGAATTACGAAATAGTACGAATTAGTACGAATTACAAAATAGTACAAAATATGAAAAAGTGTGAATTAGGGCGTATAAAATGAACTAATAGGAGATTCAGTGATTAAAACATTTTCGTTGTGTGATTTAGCTTTGGAATTGCTTAAAATCATTCGAAAACCCTGACAAGGATCATGCGTCCGGGGTGGCGTCATTCTTAGCAAGCTACCGTAAATTTTTGCTTGAAAGTAATTACCTGTTAGCTCACTGATTCTTTGAAATTGTTTCAGAAAATTTGCATAATAACTTTGATAAAGAATAATTCGTTTATCCAATAATTATTTCTACTCGTCCTGAATTATAGTCATTTCGTCGGTAATATATGTCCAATTTAAAAAGGACTTAATCTAATTAGCTGCAACTCTTTTTCCAGCCGACATATTTGCTTTAATCACCAATGAATTGCGCAAATTATCATTGGAGGCTATTCAATTGTCTCTAAAGGCTATTTTTTGACAGTCAGCGTTGTTTTAATCAAATTTGTTTGTAACACAAACGATACCCTATTGACATTTTTTTAGTAAGTCAACAAAATTTGTTGTTATGATCTACCATAAATCTACCCTCTTACGATTATTTCTGTTTTGTCCCTTCTTTTTGCTGGGGCAAACACCCGGGATCGTATTTGAACCTGCGATTGCACCGGGCAACGCAGTACTCGACCCAAATGCAGACGGGTATGTTTCCGCCACTTTATCCGGATTCTCCGCAAGTGATCTTCTTGAGAGTGAAATTCCCTATGTACCTCTGGCTTTTGCAGGGAATGAGCCGCCCAGCGATCCGGGCCCTGGACCAACCTGTGGATTTACCGACTTTGTGGATTCAGGAAACGAAGACCCGGCCATGGTTTACTATGACGGAACAAATCTCCTTTTCAGGATGCGCCTTGGAAATGCTGTTCCCAACGCAAAAGGATACAGCGCACTGATCGATACAGACCAGCTGTTCGGGCTCACTGGTTACAATGCAGATCCAAATGCCACAGTCGATAACCCTGGATTTGAGATTGAAGTCTGTCTCCTGACCAACTTTGGTGTATTTGTTTACAACATTGATGGCACTTGCCCGGGCCCGCCTTCCGCTTCATTTGCAGGCCATACAAATTATCAGAAATCGGTTGCGCTGACCGCCAATTGTGGCGACGCGGATTATTTCTATGAATTTTATATTCCGTTTTCCGCGCTTGCTGCTCTCGGCATTACACCGCTGACCCCGCTCCGGATTGCAATCGCCTCCACAATGAATCCGCAGCCTGCCATTTGCAACGGCGTCATTTCTGATTTTGCCGGCATTGATGACAACCTTTGCGGATCGAATGCATGGGAATGCTTCACAGATATCATTTCCAATTTTCCGCCAACACCTACGGTTGATCTGAATAATGGTCCCGGGCCGGATATGTCAGTTTGCCCAATGATCAACGGAAACCTTTCGGCCGGCGCCACCTCCGTTAGCGGCACTTCCGGACACGCAAACGGCACGCTCATCAAAGTTTTTAAAAATGCGGCGCTTATCGGTACCGCAACTGTCATCTCCGGAGCCTGGACATTAAGCGGCATTTCACCGGCGCTTGCAGTTGGTGATATCATCACGGCCACCGCAACTGCACCTGGAAATTCAGAATCCTTCAGCGCCTGCAACGTTACTCCTGTCAGCGCGGTTTGCACTGTCCCGCTCATCAGCGGACTGGTTTCCGGCTCCGTGAAGGCAGTTTGCGGCTCAACGGGAGCAGGCATCCCGGGCGCAGTTGTAAAAATATACAACCAATATGGCGCATATGTGGACAATGGTCTTGTTATCACTGTTGAGCCCGATGGAAGTTTTCTCTGGAAATGCAATGCTTCAACGCTCAACTGCAGCAGCGGACCGAATTGCCTTACAGACGGGGCGTATTACGTGACGCAAACATCCGGTTCTGAATGCGAATCGGATGGCATATGGATCTGCATCGGCACATCCGTTACAACCCCGGTTCCAACGATCAACACGCCGGTTTATAACACGTCCACCTCAATTTCCGGTACAGCCTCTCCGACCGCAGCCGTCTGGGTATGGTCCGGGAACAGCGTTCTGGGAATTGTCACGGCTGATGGCCTTGGAATATGGACGCTTTCACCTGTCAGTCTTTCTATCGGGCAAACGCTTTCCGCACAGGCAATTGTTATCTTGCAATGCGCATCCGCTCGCTCAACACCCATAACTGTTTCAGGTGTTATTACACCACCTGTAATTACTGGTTCTTACTGCACAGCGGGCATTCTCACCTCGGTAACT
>DATDOQ010000060.1:0-3531 GCA_035293205.1 Bacteroidia bacterium | reverse complement strand
GTTATTGCCGACACAGGCATCACGATGATCACCTACACTTTCACCGATGCGAACGGATGCAACGGTTCAGATTCAACAGGGTTGTATGTTGACATTTGCAGTGGAATCAGTGTGGATGATGCATCCGTGAGTATTCATATTTATCCGAATCCAAACAATGGCGTATTTACGCTGAGCATCAGCATGAATAGCGATGGAGGGGTTCTTGAAATTATGGATGTGCTCGGTCAATCCATTTATGAAGAAATAATTGCTGCCAAAAGCGGAAAAGCTGAAAAAACAATTTCCCTCGCGGCTCAGGCCAATGGAATTTATTTCGCCCGCCTTACAACTAAAGGGCAAACAGTAGTTCAGAAAATTATATTGCAGAAATAGGCAGAACAAATACTTCTTTGAAAGGATGCGCTGGATGAAGAGCCATCCTCATGAAATGCTCCCTTAAAAAGCGCACAAGCCAATGCTGAAGCAATTTTTAAGGGAATATTTTTTCTATTTTTGAAGAAACTTGAAATTGAATTTAAAGATGAATCCGAAGGATTCAAATATTTATAGAATGTATGGGGCAGCATTTATTCGACCCCATCGGGGTCGTATTTTTGAGGGGGAGGATTTTTTACAAACATGTAATCCCTTCGGGATTAAAATCAGTGGTGTAAGGATATCTGAACGATTGTGAAATATCCGCTCTCCTTAAACCACCTTCACATCCTCCGCAAATGAAATCAGGTAACCATCGCAATCTTTAATGGAGAATTCACGCGTGCCATAAAAGGTATTGTTGAGATCAATAAATATTTCCACCTTGTTCTTTTTGACACGCTCGTAAACTTCTTCCAGGTTTTCCACGTCGATGTAAAATAAAACTGTTGCCCCAACAGGCGTTTTCACATAACCAGTGTGCACTTCCGCAAAACTTTCCATGGTCTGGAACATGAGTGAAACCTCATCCCGTTTCATCAGGGCGAACACGAGTTCTTCATTTTTACCCGGTACGGTGGCGACAACTTCGAAATCAAAATTCAGGCTGTAAAAATCAATGGAACGCTGAACATTTTTCACCATCAGGGTAGGAGTAAGCGCTTTAAATTTCATATGAATTAATTTTATTGTTCAACTTTTGAACCGCGTTTGCGCACATTTAGTTTAGTGGTCCGCCTTGTTTCCCCCGGAAGGATCACCTCGACGAGATATTCCCCCGGCAAAAGCAACAGGCGGCCTTTGGTGAATTTTTTCGGTTCATCTTTTACTTCGATGCTGGTAAGCCATTCACGATATTTATCGGCGTACGCTGAATCAACAAACAGGCGCGTTCGCAGGAAATTCAGTCCGGCTTCACTCGTGTCGCGCAGCTCAGCGAAAGTTTGTTTTCCATCTGCCGATTTCAAAAGAACCAAAGTCGGTCCTGATTTTTTGGTGTACCAGGTGAGATTGACATCTGTCGCTGCAATTTGTTTCCAGTCGCCGCCGATTTTTTCAAATGCGACTTTCTGGGTTATACTGCCAGGTGAATAAACATACAATTCTTGATTAAGAATGCTGTCGTGCAACATTTCAAGCGCTGAAATATCCGCGATGTAAATGGATCGGCCATGCGTGCCCACCACAAGATCATGTTCCCGCGGCTGAATGACCAGATCATGCACCGCCACCGCAGGAAAACCATTGGTAAGCTGCATGGAAGTTTTTCCGCGATCAAGTGTGAAATAAAGTCCGTGATCGGTTCCTGTAAATAATAAGTTTGGATTGACGGGATCTTCACGGATCACATTGACAGGGTCCGGCGGCAGGTCTTTGAAAATTTGTGTCCAGCTTCCGCCATAATTTTCCGAAACATACACGTACGATTTGAAATGATCCCACTGGAATCCGCTCAATACAACGTAAACTCTTCCTTCTTCATGCGCCGATGCAATGACGCGGTTCACACGCAGGTGTTGTGGCAGCTTGTCGGAAATCCGATCCCAGTTATTTCCGCCATCTTTTGAAACGTGCACCAGGCCATCATCGCTGCCGGTATAGAGCAACCCGAATTTCATGGGTGATTCATGTATGGATGACAACGTGCCGTAGGGAACATCACCGACTCTTCCACCACGTGTAAGATCGCCGGAAATGGCTTTCAGATCGTCGCCTTTATTCAGTGAACGGAATAATTTATGCGCTCCGAGATAAAAAATATCCTGGTTGTGAACGGAAAGCCAGATGGGAGCCTGCCAGTTGAACCGCAGCGGTTTGTCGCCCAACTCACGTTCCGGTTCAATGGGCGTCGCGTCTTCGGTTGCCCGGTTGACACGGAAATAATGACCGAACTGGTAACCGGTATAAACGGTGTTGTTGTCACGTGTGTCAACCTGCACCTGCATGCCATCGCCGCCAAGTATCGGGCGAAACGCATATTGACCAAGACTATGCCATTCCACATTCGCGCGATTTGTATGCGGGCCAACCCAAACGCCATTATCCTGCAGTCCGCCGTAAACATTATACGGCCGCGCCATATCGGCATTCACGGAATAAAACTGCCCGACCGCCGGTGTGTTTGCTTTAAGCCAGTGTTTCCCGTCATCCCATGAAACATTCACGCCGCCGTCATTGCCGTTGATCAGATGTCCGCGTCGGGAAGGATTGATCCACATCGCATGATGGTCGCCGTGTTGATTTTCTCCTTCAATGGATTCAAATTTTTTTCCGCCGTTTTTACTTTTTAATAATGAAACACCGGCAATATACACTTCATCCGCGCTGAAAGGGGAAACCCAGATTTTACCGAAATAATAACCGTAGGTATAAAAAAATCCTTCCAGCGGCGCATCGTTCATTTTCCGCCAGCTTGTTCCGCCATCATCCGAACGGTAAACTTCCGCGCCGATGATGGGTTTGCTGAACAGGTCGCTATTTGCATCCGAAACATAATCCGCGAGCGCCACAGGTTGTATTTTACCACTACGCACCATTTCGTTGACGGTTTTCAGGTCGTATTTTTCCGGGAATTCGTAATCTTCCAGGAATTCTTTCAGCTTTTTCTGATCCAGCGCGAGGAACTGATCGCGTGTCATGACGCGGAACTCTGCCGGCTTAAGCGGTTTTGTTTTAGGATCCTGGTCTGCTTTTTCCGGCTCGCGGCTTTGGTTGTCAACAATGGCGTACAAAATCTGGCTGTTGCCGGGAAAAATGCCGAGGCCGATGCGGCCTGTATTTTCTCCGCAGGCCATTCCACATTCGGGATTTGTAAGAAGCTTCCACGTTTCACCTCCATCGCTGCTTTTGTAAATACCGGATGTTTTACCGCCTTCCACAAAATTCCAGGCGCGGCGTTCGCGGTACCAGCTCACCGCATAAAATACCTGTTTATTCACCGGATCTTCAATCAGGTCGATGACACCGGTGTTCGCATCAATGAATAAAGTTTGTTTCCAGGTTTCGCCGCCGTTCGTAGTTTTAAAAACACCGCGTTCTTTATTGGGTGAATATAGATGCCCGACTGAAGCGACCAGCACCGTATTGCTGCTTGCGATTACCACTTTTCCTATA
>DATDOQ010000059.1:0-2207 GCA_035293205.1 Bacteroidia bacterium | reverse complement strand
CATCAGCAAGTGGATCGTGGCGACACTTGGATTCAAGGTTGACATCGCAGCTTTCGCTTTGCCGTTGGTGGGAGCCGCCGGCATGCTGAGCGTAATTTTTACGCGGCGCAAAAAATTTGTTCAGTTCTGTCTTTTCCTGATGGGTTTCGGGTTATTGTTCGTGGGCCTTGAATTTATGAAAGACAGTGTCGTAAAAATATTCGAGGAGTTTAATCTTACCCGGATTGCAGATTATCCCCTGATTGTGTTTGCCCTGCTGGGGGTTTTGGTAACCGCCATCATTCAATCAAGCTCAGCAACGGTCGCCATCACATTGAGCGCTTTATTTGCGAATGCGATTGCATTTGAAAGCGCGCTGGCAATTGTAGTCGGCTCCGAAGTTGGCACTACGCTGAAGATCCTGATCGGGGCGCTGGGCGGCAAAACAGATAAAAAAAGAGTGGCGCTTGGAAATTTTATTTTTAATACCGCCACCATGATCGTTGCTTTTCTTTTACTGAGGCCTTTAAGCGCGTTCATTCAGAACAATGTTGGTATAAAAGACAACCTTATCGCGCTCGTGTTTTTTCAAAGCCTGATTAACCTGGTGGCGATCATTTCCTTTTACCCGTTTATTGACTGGTTCACAGCCTTCCTGCAAAAGCAGTTCAGCGACGATACCACCATGGAGTCGAAATACATCAGCCGCGTTTCGCCGGAAGTTCCGGAGGCTGCCCTTGAAGCGATGGAAAAAGAAGCGCGCAGATTTTTATCGCGCGTAACCGAATTCAATCTACATGCCTTTGGCATAAATGACACCGAAAACAAAATCCCCGACGGGGAAAAAGAATATGAGTTGCTGAAGCAACTGGAAGGAGAAATACTGGCGTTTTATTCCACGCTCCAGGCGGAAAAACAAAATCCGGACGATCTGGGCCGGTATAACCAGCTTGCCGGGAGTGTGCGGAATGGAATGTATGCCGCGAAAAGCATCAAAGATATCCGGCATAATATTGACGAGCTCCAGTCTGCCGCTGACGATCTGCAGCATGCGCAGTACAAGCAGTTTAAAAAGCAACAGGAACAATTCTGGTCATGGATCGATGAACAGCTTGATAAAGAAAAACCGCCCGGCGTTCAATGGTTGCTCGAAGCATGGAGAGCTGAGCGGGAGCAATATGAATCGTTTATGAAATCGCTCTATAACACCGCCGATAAAAACAAGATCGATGAGCTGGTTATTTCAACAATGCTGAATATTAACCGTGAACTTCATTCTTCCAATAAAGCGCTGCTGAATACCTTTCGTTATTTGTTCCTTTCTGTTGATGAATCCAATGAGATCCGGGAAATTACAGACGGGCTTGTGCAGTAACGGTTTAAGTTTCGCCGTTTTCAAATTCAATTGAAATTTGTAAACTTACGGGCATTAAAACAAATTATCGTGAAGCAATTCATATTCCTTTTTTCAGCTGCGTCTCTTCTTCTAATGGGCGCATGTGATCCCAACAACAAAAATCCAGAGCGGTCGGACAGCATTGGACCAGCTGCCATGAAACCTGAGTTGCCATCTTCCACGGAGGCGAAAGCTTTCGAAGTGCGCGATAGTCTTGGAAATCTGCGCGGCTGGGGTTACGATATTTATATTGACGGACAACGCACCATCCACCAGCCGATCATTCCCGGTGTCAGCGGCACAAATTCATTTAAAACCGAAGCGGAAGCAAAAAAGGTCGGGGATCTTGTGGCTGCAAAAATTCTGCGCTATGGTGGACTGCAGCAGGTCACCATTGCAGAGCTGGACAGCATGAATATTTTACGTTAATTCCGGGCTTGCCCGCCGGACCCTGCTATGGGTGCAACTTCCTATTTACCGTTGAGAATCCGGTTGGCTTATGCATCCGGAATGGCGGGGTGGAGCATCCTGGTGAATATCATCGGGGTGATGCTTCCTTATTATTACCTGCCACCGCGCACGGCAGGATGGGAGCCGCTCATTCCGCAAATTGTTTTTTTTAGCGTTTTTAATCTGCTCGCTCTCATTACCACTGCCGGGCGATTAACCGATGCGTTTTACGATCCGCTGATCGGGCAGGCGAGCGACCGGAGCAGGCATTCGCGGGGGCGGAGAATCCCCTTCATGCAATGGAGTTTTCTTCCGGCCGTTATTCTTTGTTTCCTTGTTTTTTATCCGCCACAGGAAATTGCAACCAATGCCAACGCGTGGT
>DATDOQ010000058.1:0-8062 GCA_035293205.1 Bacteroidia bacterium | reverse complement strand
CTTGACAGCCTTTTTCTTGTTAGCAACGGTTTTACGTTTTCCTTTACGTGTCCGCGCGTTGTTTTTTGTAGTTTGTCCGCGTACGGGCAAACCTGAACGGTGACGCATGCCACGGTAGCTGCCAATGTCCATAAGCCGCTTAATATTGAGCTGGACTTCTGAGCGGAGCGCTCCTTCCACCTTGGTATTATCGGTGATAAGTGAACGGATCTTGTTCAGCTGATCATCGTTCCATTCCGAAACTTTGATGTCAAAATCAATTCCTGCTTCGGTCAGAATTTTGCGTGCAGTGCTGCGGCCAATACCAAATATATAGGTAAGGCCAACTTCGCCGCGTTTGTTTTTAGGTAAATCGATACCAGCAATCCTTGCCATTTATCATTGAGTTATTTGATACATTTCTAAACTGCCCTGTCCTGCGCTGATCAGTTTTTCTGACGCTGCTTGAACTTCGGGTTTTTCTTGTTGATCACATAAAGGCGACCCTTGCGGCGCACGACGATGCACTCGGGGCTGCGTTTTTTGATCGACGTTCTGACTTTCATTTTTTTTGTTGTTGGTCCGCTTCTCAGGGCAGACGATTAATTATTTATAGCGATAAGAAATTCTTCCTTTTGTCAAATCGTATGGCGAAATCTCCACTTTCACACGGTCACCTGGAAGGATCTTGATGTAATGCATCCGCATCTTTCCGGAGATGTGCGCTGTGATCACGTGTCCATTCTCAAGCTCCACACGAAACATCGCGTTTGAAAGCGCTTCGATGATCGTGCCGTCCTGCTCAATGGATGGTGTTTTTCCCATTCGTTTATTTAAAATTCAACGTTTCTTTTTTTCAATTCCTGTTCGATTTCCACGAACGATGACAGTATATCCGCCTTGTCATTATCTACCGCGATGGTGTGCTCAAAATGAGCAGAGGGCAATGCATCCGCAGTGCTGATTGTCCATCCGTCGCGTTCCTGACGAACCGCTTTTTTGCCCATGTTGATCATCGGCTCAATTGCGATCACCAGCCCCTTCGCCAGTTTCTGCCCCGTTCCCTTCCGTCCGTAATTCGGAACTTCCGGATCTTCGTGCAGGTGCTTTCCGACGCCATGACCGACCAGTTCGCGGACAACGGAATAACCGTTGATCTCGGCATGCTGCTGGACGGCTTCACTGATATCGCCCAGTCGTCCTCCTGCCACTGCTTTTTCAATGCCTTTGTAAAGACATTGTTTTGTCACACGCAGCAGGCGCATCACTTCCTCTTTCACATTTCCCACCGGGAAAGTAAAAGCCGAATCGCCGTAATAACCATTCATCAGCACACCACAGTCAACCGAGATGATATCGCCTTCGCGCAACTCGTATTTTCCGGGTATCCCATGAACCACCTGCGCATTTACCGACACACATAACGTTCCGGGAAATCCGCGGTAACCTTTGAATGCCGGCTTGCCGCCGTGGTCATTGATGAACGTCTCCGCCACCTTATCGATGGCTGCAGTTGTAACTCCCGGATTAATTTCCCGGGCAACAGCTGCGAGGGTTCTGCCAACAAGTAAAGAACTCTGTCTTATTAACTCAATCTCTTCTGTCGTCTTATAATAAACCATTTTACCATTAGTACTGCGCAGTCTGCATGCCAACGGTCGAACGGCCTTTAATACGACCCGACTTCATCAGGCCATCATAATGACGCATTAAGAGATAACTTTCAATTTGCTGAAGTGTATCGAGAATTACGCCAACCATGATGAGAATACTGGTTCCTCCATAGAATTGCGCGAATTCATCCGATACGCCAAAGTTGATAACGATAGCCGGCAGGATTGCAACCAGCGCGAGCATGAGGGCGCCCGGCAGTGTTATGCGTGACATAACCATGTCAATATATTCCGCCGTTTTTCTTCCTGGCTTTACACCCGGAATATAACCTTCGTTCCGCTTCATTTCTTCCGCCATGTTATTCGGGTTGACCGTAATGGCCGTATAGAAATAAGTGAAGACAACAATGAGCAATGCGGTCACTATGTTGTACCAGATCCCATAAGGGTCGCTGAACTCGCGCGCCAGCCAACTGGATTGTCCGTCACCCGCAAAACCCATCAGCTGGATCGGTATCATGACAATGGCCTGGGCGAAAATGATCGGCATGACACCGGCAGCATTCACCTTTAATGGAATGTAATTGCGCTGTCCGCCATACTGGCGATTTCCGACAATTCGTTTCGCGAAATGGATCGGTATCCGGCGCGTACCCTGCACAAGCAGAATGCAACCGACAATTACGCAAAGAAGCACTGCCAGCTCAACAAGGAACATGATCAGTCCGCCACCGGCTGCTTCAAGGCGTGAAGCGAATTCAGAAGAAATTGCAAAAGGAAGGCGGGCTACAATTCCGATCATAATGATCAGCGAGATTCCGTTTCCGATTCCTTTGTCTGTAATTTTTTCTCCCAGCCACATGACGAAAATGGTGCCTGTTACAAGAATAAGAACGGACTGAAACCACCAGAATGTGCTTTGATCCGGAACCGCATTTCCTCTGTCTACAACCTGAGAAGCGAGGTAACCAACAGCCTGCATGGCAGTGATTGCCACGGTGAGGTAACGGGTGTACTGATTGATTTTTTTGCGGCCGCTTTCACCTTCACGTTGCATGCGCTGGAAATAAGGAAGCGCCATTGTCAGCAGCTGCAGAATAATGGATGCAGAAATGTAGGGCATGATTCCCAGCGCGAAAATGGATGCGCGCGAAAATGCCCCACCTGCAAAGATGTTGATCAGGTCGAGGATCCCGCCCGGTCCGTCCGTCTGCGATTTTGCCAGCTCATCCGGGTTAACGCCCGGGATAACCACGTAGCTACCGAGACGGTAGATCAGCAGGAATCCAAGCGTATAGAGAATGCGCTGACGCAGCTCCTCGATTGAAAAAATATTCCTTATGGTCTCTATGAACTTCTTCATATTAAAGCGTTGTCGCGGATCCGCCTTTAGCTTCGATAGCTGCTTTTGCGGAAGCCGAAAATGCGTGTGCTGTAATGTCTATTTTAGTTTTTATTTCGCCGCGGCCCAGGATCTTCACTTTGTCGTTCCTGGAAATAAGTCCGTTTGCAATGAGCGCTGCGGGATCAATCGTGCTAAGCTTTTTCTTTTCAGCGAGCGCCTGGATTGCGTCGAGGTTGATGCCTTTAAATTCTACACGGCTGATGTTGATAAATCCGAATTTCGGGAGACGGCGCTGCAGCGGCATTTGTCCGCCTTCGAATCCGCGCTTGCTGCTGTAACCGGAACGCGACTGGGCGCCTTTATGTCCTTTGGTGGACGTGCCACCTTTGCCGGAACCTTGTCCGCGGCCGAGGCGCTTGCCATCTTTTTTATTGGAACCTTTTGCCGGTTTGAGGCTGCTTAAGTTCATTTTTAACTCTCCTTTATTAATTAAATATTTTCGACTTTTACCAGGTGATGCACGGCGGCGATCATGCCGAGTATCTGCGGCGTGGCTTCTTTTTCCACTGAATGGTTCATCTTGCGGATGCCAAGCGCCGTGAGCGTTTGTTTTTGATAAGCAGGGTAATCGATGCTGCTTCTCACTTGGGTAATGCGAACCTGTGCCATGACTTTTTGCAATTATCCGTTAAAAACTTTTTCCATTGTAATGCCACGCTGCTGGGCAACCGTGAAGGCATCACGCATCTGCATGAGCGCATCCATTGTCGCTTTCACCACGTTGTGCGGGTTCGAAGAGCCTTTGCTTTTCGCAAGAACGTCCGTTACGCCCACGCTCTCAAGAACAGCGCGCATCGCACCACCGGCAATAACACCGGTACCATGGGATGCGGGTTTGAGAAACACGAGCGAACCGCCGAATTTCCCGACCTGCGGATGCGGAACAGTGCCGTTCACGATACAAACCTTCACCAGGTTTTTCTTCGCGTCTTCTACCGCTTTGGTGATCGCATCGCTGACTTCTTTCGCTTTTCCAAGACCGTAGCCAACCACTCCTTTTTCATTGCCCACCACTACGATCGCGGTGAACGAGAAGGTGCGGCCACCTTTGGTTACTTTGGTCACGCGCTGAATGCCGACCAGGCGGTCTTTCAGCTCGATGTCGCTTGCCTTTACGCGGCGTACGTTTACGTTTGCCATTGTTTTTATTTCCTTTTCGGAGTGATCAGTTAAAATTTAAGTCCGGCTTCACGTGCTGCATCAGCAAGCGCTTTTACACGCCCGTGATAGAGATAGCCGCCGCGATCGAAAACTACTGACAGAATTCCTTTTTCAGTTGCTTTCTTTGCGATGGCGGCGCCGACGAGCTTCGCCTGCTCGGTTTTGTTTATTTTTTTCGAGGCCAGGTCTTTTTCGCGGGAAGATGCGGTTGCGACGGTTGTGCCGTTCACATCATCCACGATCTGCGCGTAGATCTCCTTGTTGCTTCTGAAAACACTCAGGCGGGGCAACGATGTTGTTCCGGCAAGGCGTTTGCGTATGCGCATCCGGATGCGGTCTCTGCGTTCTAATTTTGTGATAGCCATTTTCTTTTTCTTTTGGTTGCGCGGTTTTTGCCGTGCGGTTCAGGCTTTATTATTTCCCGGCTGATTTACCGGCTTTGCGGCGGAGCACCTCGTTGGTGAACTTGATACCCTTGCCTTTGTATGGTTCCGGCTTGCGCAGCGAACGGATCTTTGCGGCGACAAGGCCGAGCAATTCGTTGTCTGCACATTCCATAATGATTTTTGGGTTCTGACCTTTTTCAGCGGTTGTTACCAGTTTAATTTCTTTAGGTAATTCAAACACCACGTTATGCGAATAACCAAGTGTCAGCTCAAGTAGCTGTCCTTTGGCAATAGCGCGGTAACCGACGCCCACAAGTTCCTGTTCTGTCTTGTATCCTTCCGCAACGCCTCTCACCATATTATTGATGAGCGCGCGGTAAAGACCATGGATCGCCTTGTGCCGTTTTTGTTCTGTCGGGCGTTCAAGCGTAACCACACCGTCATTCACCGCTACGGTGATCGCCGGATCGAGCGTACGCTTCAGTTCGCCTTTCGGGCCTTTCACCGAAACGACATTCTTTTCGCTCACTTTCACTTCAACCCCTTTCGGGAGTGTTATCGGAAGCTTACCTATTCGTGACATGATCTGTTTCCTCCGTTATTAATAAACAAAGCAGAGGACTTCGCCTCCAACGTTTTCTTTTTTCGCCTCTTTATCCGTCATCAGTCCTTTCGATGTGGAAAGGATGGCAATGCCAAGACCGTTCATCACACGTGGCAAGCGTTCAACACCGGAATACTTGCGCAGGCCGGGTTTTGAAATACGCAGCAGTCCGCGGATGGCCGGCAGCTTGGTTAAGGGATGGTACTTGAGTGCAATTTTGATGATCCCCTGTGCGTGAGGTGTATCATCGAACTTGTAGTTCAGTATGTAGCCTTTTTCAAAAAGGATCTTGGTGATCTCTTTTTTCGTCCGGGAAGCAGGCACTTCCACAACACGGTGATTTGCTTTAATAGCGTTTCTGACGCGGGTCAGGTAATCAGAGATAGTATCTGTCATTTTTTTAGTCTTATATGTTATCCCGCACGCAGGATAATTATACAAAACGCAATTCTTATGGCCTGTCCCCGATTACCCGGGGGCAGACAGGCTGCTGTAGCGCTTACCAGCTGGCCTTTGTCACTCCGGGAATTTTCCCGTTAAGAGCGAGTTCACGAAACATGTTGCGGCAAAGCCCGAACTGGCGGTTGTAACCACGCGGACGGCCTGTGAGCTTGCAGCGGTTGCGCAGGCGGACTTTGGACGAATTGCGCGGCAACAGGGAGAGTTCAGCCCATTTGCCTTCTTTTTTAAGTTTTGCACGTTTTTCAGCATAGCGGTCCACAAGTTTTTGGCGCTTTACTTCCCGTGCTTTCATTGATTCTTTTGCCATGTGTCTTCCCTAAAAGGGCTGCAAAGATAGTTATTTTAATTTGTTTTTGAAAGGCATTCCAAATTCTGTCAGGAGCGCCTTTGCTTCTTCATCATTATCTGCGGTGGTTACGAACGTGATGTCCATGCCCATGATTTTGTTCACCTTGTCGATGTCAATTTCCGGGAAAATGATCTGTTCCGTTACGCCGAGCGTATAATTGCCGCGGCCGTCAAATCCTTTTTCATTGATCCCGCGAAAGTCACGGATGCGTGGAAGGGCGGCTGAAATGAGGCGATCGAGAAACTCATACATCTTGTCGCCACGCAACGTCGCTTTCACCCCGATCGGCACACCTTTACGGAGTTTGAAATTGGAAATGTCCTTGCGCGAAAGGGTTGAAACCGGGCGCTGGCCGGTGATCTGGCTCATTTCGCGGATGGCTCCTTCGATCAGCTTCTTGTCGGAAACCGCATCGCCGATGCCCTGGTTAATGCAGATTTTCTCCAGACGGGGAACCTGCATGGGGCTTGTATAATTGAATTGTTTCTGAAGAGCCGGAACTACCTGATCGCGGTAGAGCGCCTTCATCCTGGGTTTTATGGTTGCAGTTGCCATTATTTGATTGCCTCCTCGGATTTAATAGAAAAACGTTCGAGCTTGCCGGTTTTTTCATCCACGCGACGCCCTACACGGGTTGGTGTTCCATCGGGTCCAACCAACTTCAGGTTCGAAATATGAATTGTTGCAGGTACGTCAATGATGCCTCCCTGCGGATGCTTTGAAGACGGGCGGGAATGTTTTTTCACCGTGACACCTTCGATTGTCGCGCGGTTTTTAGCGGTATCGATCGCAACTACTTTATGCACTTCCGATCCTTTATGCTCGCCGGCAATCACTACCACCGCATCGCCTTTTTTTATTTTACGCTTAGCCATTGCTATTTTGAATTAAAGCACTTCAGGTGCCAATGAAATGATCTTGGTATAATTTGTCTCGCGCAACTCACGCGCAACAGGTCCGAATATGCGGGTACCGCGAAGCTCATCCTGGGCGTTCAGCAACACGCATGCATTGTCATCAAAACGGATGTAAGATCCGTCCGGACGGCGAAGCTCTTTACGCGTGCGCACAACAATCGCTTTTGAAACGGTGCCTTTTTTAATATTGCCGGATGGCAACGCATTTTTTACGGTGACTACAATTTTATCGCCTACTGAGGCGTAACGTTTTTTGGTGCCACCGAGCACCCGGATGCAGAGCACTTCTTTGGCTCCGCTATTGTCGGCTACATTCAGCCTGGATTCCTGTTGGATCATTGCTCAGAAAGCTTTACTTCGTCTGATTAATACTAATTATTTCGCGCGCTCAATGATTTCGACCATTCGCCAGCATTTATTTTTGCTCAGCGGACGGGTTTCCATGATACGCACGGTATCTCCCGGATTGCACTCGTTCTTTTCATCATGCGCCATAAATGTTGACGTCTTCTTGACGAACTTCCCGTATTTCGGGTGTTTCACTTTACGTTCCACCGCAACAACGATGGATTTCATCATGCTGTTGCTGATTACGGTACCGACTTTTTCTTTCCGGTTGCTTCGTGTGGTTGTCTGTTCCATGTTTATATTTTGCTGTTCTTTTGGAACAATCAGTTGTTATTAGTGCTGGCTTTGTCGCGCACCGAAAGTTCCGTACGCAGACGCGCGATGGTGCGGCGTGTTGTGCGGATCTTCAGCGGATTTTCAATCGGCGACACGCTGTGATTCAGCTTCAGTTTATCGAGCTGCGCCACTTCTTCGCTGAGGCGGTCGCGAAGCTCGTTAATGGTCAGGTTTTTAATTTCTTCTTGTTTCATCACCGGTTGTATTATCGGTTAAGCGTTTTCTGGAGAATAATCGTGGCGCACAATAAATCTTGTGGTCACGGGTAATTTTTGCGCAGCGAGGCGGAGCGCTTCTTTTGCGGTTGCTTCTGGAATTCCATCCGCTTCAAAAAGAATGGTTCCGGCTTTCACCACAGCAACCCAGTATTCCGGGGCTCCTTTACCTTTACCCATTCGAACCTCTGCAGGCTTGCGGGTGATTGGCTTATCAGGGAATATCCGGATCCAGACCTGTCCTTCTCTTTTCAGAAAACGGGTCATGGCCACACGGGCTGCTTCAA
>DATDOQ010000057.1:0-5635 GCA_035293205.1 Bacteroidia bacterium | reverse complement strand
CCCATTCTCCCATTCTCCCATTCTCCCATTTTCCCATTCTCTCATTCTCCCATTCTCCCATTCTCCCATTCTCCCATTCTCCCATTCTCCCATTCTCCCATTCTCCCATTCTCCCATTCTTCCATTCTCCCATTCTCTAATTTTCCCATTTCCCCATTTTCCCATTTTCCCATTCGCACATTACCACATTAATTATTGCTCTATAGCTTCCATAATCTTCTCCAGCATCGGATCACCACTTTCGTTGGGATCCAGGTGTAGCCGGGGTTTAAAACGGACGGAAAGCGGAATTCCCTTTTTTTTCAGCACAAGACCTTTTTTATCAAATGACTGGCGAAATCCATCCACGACAACGGGGATAACAACGGGGTTGTATTTTTTTACAAGCACCGTTACACCGCGACGGCCTTTTGCATTGAGTTTCGTAGTTCCCTGCGGAAAGTTGATGACCCAGCCATCGCTTAGAGCGGCGCCGATATTGCTCAGATCTTCCATACGCACTTTGCGCACAACATCCTGTCCGCCTGCCCGCCAGGTACGCTGAATGGAAACGGAGCCGGCAAGAGCGAAAATGCGTGGCAGAATTCCTTTTTTCATAGTTTCTTCGGCAGCGACAAAATACGTGTTGGTGCGCGGGCGGAAAAGGTACCAGGGCTTTTTAATGGAATCCACATATCCATTCTTCACAGCGCAGAACACATGAAGGATCGCCATAACTTCGGCGAAATAGGTCTGGTGATTGGAAACAAAAAGCACATTTTTATCCGGCAGGCCGCGGAGATTTTCCGTTCCGGAAATATGCAGCACATTTTTGCGCGCGTAACGCGCCCAGGTCAGCCAGCCGATAACGCTGATCAGGATCCGCTTCAGGAATACAGGGTTGCCGAAAGGATCACGTTTCATGGAGAGGCCGAAGATACGGAATGCACCCCGTGGCGTATTCTTTATCTTTATAATAGTCACCGGTGAGAAATGTTTTAAAAGCTGATGCATCGCCATAAAACAATGAAAAGATTCGGACGTATTGTTGTTATTTCTCTGCTGATCACCACCGCAGGGGCAATGCTCATTTGGTATTTTTTCTTCGGGCGTGAAATTCCGGCACACGCGCGCTGCATTCCGACAAATGCAATGGCAATAATTACACTGAACACAAAGCAGCTGGCGCGGGACCATTTTTCAAATAAACATCTTTCCCCTTCCGAAATTGAAAAAATGCTGCCCCCGGAAATCCGTATGTTAATGGATGAGGCGGAAAAAACAGGCACCGGCATAAACTGCACTGCAGACGTGCTTGCATTTATGTACCAGTCAGGAGATGCAGCCTTCATTGGTGTTTCACTGTCATTAAAAGATGCGGACAAATTCTCCGGTTATATTGATCAGCTTTCAAAACATTACGTATTGCATGAAATGAAATATGAGCAGCCACTTCGGCTATTCCAGGTGGACACGAGCTCGCTGATTTTCGGATGGACGAATGACCTGGCCCTGCTGCTTTACCCTTTTGGAAACAGCGATGCACAAACCACAGCCAGCCAATGCGCAACGTTGCTGCGGCAGGATCAAACGCAATCGGTGCTGACAAATGAAAATTTTACAAAACATGCGCTGAAAGATTTTGATGCCGCCGCCTGGTTTCAGCCCGCGAAGATGATCAGCTTCCTCGAAAGCAGCCGGCTTTTTCGCGGTATTCTGTATGACTCGGATTTTATAGATTTTACCGTTGACTTTCAGCCCGGCGAAATTCTGGCGCGTCGAACCATCACCTGGGAAAAAAAATCCGATCCACCCGCGGAAATGCCCTTATTGCTGCCCTGCAATCCTGAAGATATAACCGGATTCTGGCAGCCCGTCCTGCGCGAAGCGGATAAAAAAGAAAAATACCGTTTCGGAAAATCATCGCCCGTGCTTGAACTGCCGTTTTCAGCCGATGAGATTGAGCAATTGCAGTCATTGATGAACAATAATTCCACCGTGCTCCTTCACGACACGATTTCGTACCCGGTTGCTTACATTCAATCTTACACATACGATGATAAACTTACGCCGCTTGCAACCGAAGCCACCCGGATTGAAACGGAAAACGGTCGATCCTGGTGTTTCGGTTTAAAAGATGAGTTTCGCGCGCGGGAGCTGATTGCAGGATGGATGAAAGCCGACAGCATACCTGAAATAAACGGCGCCTGGGAAATAAAACAAAACGGAAAAATAATGCGGCTCATCGTCGCGGATAAAATGCTTACCTGGACTTCATGGCACGGCACGGACGGGTACGCGCATGCATTTCCCCATGAATGGAAAAAGCTGGATCTGCTTCTTTACCCGGGTAATTATTTAGAAAATTTTTTCGGGAAGCAGGAATATGTGACGGGAATTTTTAAAGGTCTTCCTGAGTTGGTGTCACACAACTTTTCGGAGGCAACCATGATGGCAGGAGTCAGCCTGAATAATTCTTCCGTCGCAGATATCCGTGTTACCCTGAAGAACAGGAAGTAGAACGCGCTTGTTCAGCTGGAAGAAATTATTTTGATGGCGCGCTAATTTCCGGCGAGCGCGTGCAGGTTCGCCATGAATTTTTTCCGCTTGGCTACCAGCTTTTCAAAAAATGCTGTTTCACATTTCTCCACCAGCGGCCGCGCTTTATTGAGCAATGCTGCTCCTGCAGGGGTTATAACAGTAATGAACGCCCTTGCATCATGACGCGGCGCCTTACGGGCCACTAATTTTTTACGTACAAGCAGCCGTAAAACTTTGGAAGTCATCATCGCATCGATGCCTGCAGATTTTGCAAGATTCACCTGCGTGGCTTTTTCCGGTCCGGCGCTGAGATTTCGCAATGTTTCGAGCAGAAGATATTGCACATGCGTTAAACGCACTGGGGTAAGCGCAGTTTTCATTTGCCGTTGCCAGCTGTTTGCCGACTGCCAGAGTAGAAAGCCTGCCGGCAGGTTCCGGGGTTGGTTGTTTTTATCGCCCATATCCGATTGTTGATTTAACGCAGGCTGTCGAGCAATTCAATTTCGAGAAATCCGCCAAAGCTGCAGGAAGTGACATGGACATAATATTTTCCCTGCGGATAATTTGACAGGTTTAAGACCGGCCGGCCGAAAAGCGCGGCATAACCTTCCGCATTTGGCTGCGCAATTGGATTTCCCCGGTGGTCCCCGAACAAAAGGCGGTAATAATTTTTCTGGTCATAGATAAACACCTGCGACTTTTTATTCGTTTTTGGAAATAACACGAGCACACTGTCATCCGGGTAGTTTCTTCCAAGCAAAACAGGCTGCACGCTAAAACGGGAAGTATCCGCTGTTTCAAGCCACGAGGCAGGAACATCCACTTTCCTGAATTCCCGTTCACGGGTAAAAAATACCCAACTCACAAAAACGCCCGCGCTGACAAAAACGAGCACCGCAATGACGATCGGCAACACAGAATTACGCATAGGGTTCAAGGGTGTGGTAATCTGCGAACAAGTTACCGGAAAAATTTGAAATTCTTGCAGATTTTCTTGTCGAAGAAGTGATTTTTACTGTTAAAGAATTGCAACCGTTAGCCGGTTCTGAAGCCAATAAAGGGATATTTAAAAATTCATGCGTTTACTGTTTTCTTTTTCCGGATCTCTTCCAGTCGCCGGAATAATTCTTCTTCTTCAGGGGAGAGACTCTCCGGTATGCGCACAGCAATTTTTGCGTACAAGTCGCCAAACTGATCTGGCTTGCCATAAACGGGCATTCCCAATCCTTTCATGCGGATTTTTTTTCCGGACTGCGTCAGCATTGGAATTTTAACATTGACCGGCCCTTTGAGCGAATGTAATTCCGCATTTCCACCCAGCACACAAGTGAAGAGGTCAACCGGAAATTCGGTATAAAGATCATTTCCTTTCCGTTCATAAATGGAATGAGGCAATATTTCCACCGCGATATAAAGGTCGCCGGGTTTTCCTTCATTCCGCCCTGGGGCACCGTAACCGCTGAGACGTACAACCTGTCCGTCGACAGTGCCGGGCTTCAGACGGATCCGTACATTTTTTCCGTTCACCTCAAATTCGCGGGGCGTGCCGAAATAGGCTTCCTCGAGCGTGATTGAAATTTTCGCATTGTAATCCTGCCCTTTGAAAGCGCGCGTTTTCCGACCTCCATTTCCCCTGCTGAATTGACCGCCAAAAACAGTTTCAAAAAAATCGCCGAAGTCTTCATCGCGGGCTCTTCCGCCGGTCCATTGTGACCAGTCAAATTGCTCTCCGCCATATTTGGGCTGCTGCTCAAACTGGCGCCAGCTTTCGCCCATTTCATTATATTTTTTTCTTTTTTCCGGATCGCCTAAAACGGCATACGCTTCATTGATTTCTTTGAATTTTTCCTCGGCCGCTTTATTTCCCTGGTTTTTGTCCGGGTGATATTTAACAGCCAGCCGGCGGAAAGTTTTTTTGATCTCCTGCGCAGTAGCTGTTTTTTCAACGCCCAGAACCTTATAATAATCTTTGTAGTTCATCGCAAAGAATTAGCTGCAAAATCATAACTAAACATTCTTTCTATTCGGCGAACTCCATGATAATCTGCCGGAGCGACTCAACCGATAAAACGCCCGTTTGTTTCCAGACTACTTTTCCTTTCTGAAAAAGAATGAGTGTTGGAATTGAACGCACGCCAAAAGCGGAAGCTGCCTGTGGATTTTTGTCCACATCCACTTTTAGTATGTTGGCTTTCTCCCCCACCTCGTGCTTGAGCTTTTCAATTACGGGCTCCATTGCTTTACATGGCCCGCACCAGTCGGCATAAAAATCCACCATTGTGGGTACCTGGGAATTGATATAATCGTTGAACGTTTGATTTTGCATGTCTGTTATTTTTCTTCCCCCCTCAGCTGCTGAAGCATGAGCATTTGCAGATTTGCCACCTGGGTGCTGCAGCAATCACCATTCAGGCAGACCAGCCGGAATGCCAGATCAGATAGTTTCCAGTCTGTATAAACTCCCGTATGATCGCAGCGGTAAACGCGTTTAAAATGATTTCTTAAAGGAAGGCCGAGTGAAGCGCAAACATTTCCGGCTCTTCCCACCGCATCCGCCATCAAACGGGGATCGGAAAAATGCATGCCTGTGGCAGCTTCGCTCGCATAGCGCGGCATTTCGGACTCCACCAAATCCTGCAGATCGTCAAACAAAAAATCATCACGTAGAACTACTTCAGCTTTCATGTTATGGCTTTCAGATCTTGCAGCAAATTTGAGACCGCTGGCATAATTGTAAAATGAGAAATTTCAGCAGCAAGGCTGATTGCGGTCAGGTAATCCATCCGACGCAATTTCGACCCGGCAGCATTGGTTTCAAACAAAATAAGAAAACTCTGTGCAACGGGCGTTTGCATATACGTTTCGCTTCAGATTCCAGCTTGTTTATACCTTTGGCATCCATGCCGGTACTTGGAATTATCCCTGCCCGTTACGCTTCTTCACGCTTTCCGGGAAAACCCTTGGTTGACATTGCCGGAAAACCAATGATCCAACGCGTGTATGAACAGGCGAAAAAAGCAAAGCGTCTTGCAAAGGTCATTGTCGCAACGGATGATGAACGGATTGCCGATGCTGTAAAAAAGTTTAACGGTGAAGTTGTGATGACAACGGATGC
>DATDOQ010000056.1:0-5385 GCA_035293205.1 Bacteroidia bacterium | reverse complement strand
ATATGGTTGGATTGACCAAAGAATTTCACCCACGATTTTTGCGTCGTTACCTGAATCTGTATGACGATATCAAGGGCGCGGTTTCAAATTATATCCGCGATGTGAAGACGAAGGATTTTCCAGCGGATAATGAGCAGTACTAGTCCGTTCAGGGAGAATTAAAAACCCGTTTGTGCAGGAGTACCGCAACATCCGAAGCCGCATTGTCGCGGCGGATCATATGCTCAATTAAAATTTCTTTGACCACCGGGTATCCGGTCACCCGGAAATTTTGTGTGTTGCGGATATATACGAGCTCGACCGGCACATTTTTTCGCGGGTAATAAATGGCATTCAAAACCTGTTCAAAGTTCGCGGCGCCAATGATCGTTGAATTCACGCTGATAATGCGGTCGCCCTGCCGCAATTCAAAACGGTTGGCGCTATCAGGCTTGTTCACGTAAAACGCATCCAGGCCATCGTCGTAAAGCAGTCCGAATTGCCCGAAAGTAAGCACTGAATCAAGTGTCGCCGGCGCGTAGGCCCAACCGATTTTTCCGAAATACTCAATAAATGGCAGCGGTTTTTTCCCGTTCACGTAATCGGTAAAAAATGAAGCGAGCGCTGGATCCGTCCTCGCAACCAGTTTCTTTTCCAGCGAGTCGGCCGGAAATTTTCCTTCCCGGTTGAGCGCAATAATTGCTTCCCGCAATCCGATCCGTCCTCCTGTAAGCTCATTCATCCGGATATCGAGTAAAAAAGCCGTCAGCATCGCGCGTGCCCGCACACTTTCACGGGTCAGCGGTTTTTTCATCATATGCTGAATCATCGGCAATGAAGTCAAAGCTTCTGCCGGCAGGAATTGCATCAGCTTGATCTTCGCGCTTATCGTTCCCATAAATTCATTTTCACTGATAAGCGAATCGTGTACCAGCGCGAGCGATCCCAAATAACGGTTCACCCCCTCGCAAAACCACCAGTTTTTACCGATCTGAGGTGTTAAAAGGTTACCGTTATAAGCGCTGAAACCATTTTCTGGCGGACACAGCAGCTGAAGTATATCACCGGAGCTTACACGCTGAATTTCACTGGCAAGAGCATCTTCATTGCTGAGCTCCGGTAAAAAATAAAACGAAGAATGCGTATGGGCTAAACCGCCGTATCCACCATGTTTATTAAGCACGGTGCGCATTGAAGTAGTAAAATAAAACAACATATGATACTTTTGCGGTTTATTATCAGCAATGAATTTTGTTGCGGCGATCACCTGTGTCGCAATTAATTTGCGCACCAGCCGGGCGGAAATTTTCCCATTCTCGGAAAAAACAGCAATCCTTACATACACATTCCCCGATTGAAAGCCGATCGTGTCAGCGACACAATAGATCATAGGATTATCGATCAGCTCATAATAATTACTGGCATGGTAGGTGTCTTTTCCCCGCGATTCATTCATGACGTTTAGCGCACCATTTGCCCACATATCAGTCGGCCTGAGCACGGTAATGTTGTATGGAATATTTGAATAACCCGCGAGATAACCGAAAAAGAAAGCGTGATTCAGCACGAAGTTGGAACCTGCTTCAATATTCGATCCGGCTGGTTGCGGCACATAGTTGAACTTTTCGTCCGGCATTTTGGGGCGTAACTTTTCTACATCCCAGCTATCATCAATCCAATATTCGATCTTTCGAAGCGTAGTGCCTTTTCGCAGCTTTATGAGGATTGTATTAGCATCTTTCTTTTTCACTTTAAGCGGAAAACCTTCGCTGTCGAGCGCGTAAAACTGGTGAACGAAACGGCCTGCATTCACAGGGGTCGGCACGCCCGGTAAATATTTTGGCAAAATATATTTTATCGACTTTCCCTGAATCGGTGGTGTGATAACAGTAACACGTACGCGGTCTTTTTCCGGGGAAACATTCATCAGGTCCAGCGTAATATTGTAAGCGGGTTCCGGAATGACGGAAAATTGCGCGCGGAAGATTCCGGGCAGAAACAAAGCGACGAGAAGAATGAGGCGCTTGCTAAACATGTAGGAATCTAAAAGTATAACATTTATTTTGCCAAAACTTCCGGAAAGACTAAACAAATGTGGATGCCTTACCAGCCCCACTGTGTTTCCGGTACGCCAATATAAATTCCATCGTCTCTCGTCTCAATTGGAAATACCCTTGCCGCGCCGCCGGAACCATTTTTGCATCGCCCGGTTTTAAAGTCAAATGCGTACCGGTGTAATGGACAAACGATCGCTTCGCCATCTTCCGTACACATTCCTGCTGCAAGGCTGAACCCGTTATGAGGGCATTTTTCTTCCATTGCAAAAATTCCCGTTTGTGTTTTCACCACAATTATTTTTTTTCCGGCAACATAACGGATGGATGGATACAAAGAAAAGCCCGTATCATCGTTTTCCAGGAATATCCAGCGTGTAACTGTCTTGAACATTATCCGGGAATTGAATGCCTCTCAGTTTGGCGCAATGAATTATGTTGCTAAATCGTTACTCTTTCATTCAGCTTTGCGAGCCAGCTCAGATGTCCGGCATGCGTGTTTTCATGGCGGATATGATGCATGATCGTCGCGCGAATAGTTTTGGATCCCATCACTTCCCAGTCGAGCTTATTGGGTGAATCGAGGAGGGAAGGATCCATGGCATTGAGATGCGCCAGCGCCAGCTCATGCACGCGTTTAAATCCTTCCTGCACTTCTTCCCACGACGGACCATTGACTTCACCTTCATCGGGAGATTTGCCCATTCCAAAAAATTTCAACCATTTGATCCCAGGGTTTGGTCCGCCGCTGGAACGTAACAGTAAATTATTTTGCGCCCAGGTCATGTGCGCGACGAGCCAATAAATGCTGTTAAGCTTTTTTCCGTCAATCTCCCACCGCTTACGTACATCCGCGCCCTCCAGCTTTTTAAGATAGTAGCGGATGAGATTGCGTGTTTCTGCAACCAGATCGCGGTATGTCTGAAGTTCGGTTTTCATGACGCAATTTTTTGCCGGGACAAAGATGCTTTAAGCGGATTTTCGATCATGTATTTTTGGTAAGCACATAGTTCATCTACCCGTGAGAATGCACGTGCCCAAAAGCTGCGACCCCATAAAATGTCCGGAGGTTGTTCAATGGTTTTGCGCATTTCAAGCGTTACCTGTCTTTTATAAAATTGGAGGATGTGAGAGAGCGATTTAGTGAAATCCGCGCCTTTTTTTATTTCAATGACGCAGTGGAGATGGTCCGGCATTATTATATGACCCTCCAATCCTGTGAAGGGATATATTTCAGGTATTTTCCGCAGGCAGCGGTCGGCGATAGCGCCGATGGAACTAAGCTTGACTTCCGCCTCACGCAGTTCGCCGAGCAGATGTTTTTTGTATTTGGTGAGTATAGTGACAAAGTAGTATCGCGGCAGCGATAGATCGATGCCGGATCGCATGGTATTTCTACGGTATTGCATAGTATGCTCTTTATCTGTCACTATATCTAGGTCGACAAGTTGTCGACCCTTCTATCCATGTCGACAGCTGTCGACCCTCATCATATCTGGGTCGACAATCTGTCGACCCAGATATGCGACTCCCTATCGACACTTCACCATCGTCAGTATCGTAGCGATAGCGACCGTCTCGCCGGTTTCATCATATACATCTACCAGCCATTTCACGATTCCCTTTGCCACATCTTCCGGATTTTTTTTCTCCTGCTCAATTTTTTCTTTGCAGGTGAAACGCACTCCAACCGTCATTCCCGGGTATACCGGTTTCGTGAAGCGACATTCTTCGATACCGTAATTCAGCAGCACCGGACCTTTTTTCGGATCAACGAACAGCCCGGCCGCTTTGCTGAGAATAAAATATCCATGCGCAACGCGTTGTTCGAAAATGGTTCCTTCCAGTGATGTGGCGTCCATATGCGCGTAAAAATTATCACCGCTGACATTTGCAAAATTCGTAATGTCGCTTTCCGTCACTGTATGTTTTGCTGTGATCAGGGTCTCGCCAATCTCGAGGTCTTCGAAATGCTGGCGGAACGGGTGAATTTCCTTTTCAATATATTTTCCGCCGTATTGGTATTGATTAGAAATATTCGTGATCGTTGACGGTGAACCCTGGATGGCGGTCCGCTGCAGGTAATGAAACACGCCGCGTTTTCCGCCCATTTCTTCTCCGCCCCCCGCTCGACCCGGCCCGCCATGAACCAGCATGGGTAACGGCGATCCATGTCCCGTGCTTTCTTTTGCGCAATCCCGGTTGAGGATCAGAATTCTTCCGTGCAGGCTGGCAGCTCCGAGCACATACGATTTTGCAATGCGGTCGTCCGCCGTTACAATAGAGCTGACCAGCGAACCTTTGCCCATCCGCGCAAGCTCGATCGCCTCGTCATTATTACGGTAAGGCATCAGCGTGCTCACCGGACCGAATGCTTCAATGTTATGGCAATCGGTGGATTTGAAGGGTGATTCATTGAGGAAAACGATTGGCGGCATAAACGCGCCTTTGTTTTTATCAGCCCCTTTCACATCGAATTTTTCGAAATCGCCGATGATGATCTTTTGTGTTTTGGAAAGCTGTTCCACTTTTTCCATCACTTCTTTCCGTTGGGAAAGGCCGGCCAGCGCGCCCATGCGAACGCCTTCAACGTTGGGATCGCCGATGATTGTTTGCGCGAGGCGTTTTCCCAATGCGATCCGCACTTCTTCCACGCGATTATCCGGAACAATAATCCGACGGACCGCGGTGCATTTCTGCCCGGCTTTGGTCGTGATCTCACGCGCAACTTCTTTGATGAAAATATCAAATTCAGGTTGATCCGGCGTTACGTCGGAACCGAGAATGCAGCAATTCAGCGAATCGGCTTCCATATTAAAATGAACGGATTCTTCCAATATGCGCGGATGCGATTTAAGCATTTTCCCTGTATGCGCTGAACCGGTAAAAGTTACCACATCCTGCATGGCGACATGATCGAGCAGGCCATTTGCGGAGCCGCAGATCAGCTGCAATGCACCATCCGGAAGGATCCCCGAAGCCACAATTTCCTTAACTACCGCTTCGGTGAGAAATGAAGTGATGGTTGCCGGTTTTACAATGGCAGGAACACCAGCGAGCCAGTTGACGGCAACTTTTTCAAGCATTCCCCAGACCGGAAAATTGAAAGCATTGATATGAATGGCAACGCCCTCTTTTGGCACGCAAATATGATGACCGATGAATGTATTTTCTTTCGAAAGTTTCGCGGCATCACCCTCCAGGCAGAATGTCTCATTGGGAAACTGCCGCCTGAGCGACGCGTAAGAAAACAGGTTTCCGATTCCACCCTCGATGTCCACCCAGCTATCCGCTTTGGTCGCGCCGGTCGCCCAGGACACGGCGTAAAACTGATCCTTTTTCGAGAGCAGGT